>JAOZSC010000507.1 GCA_029939875.1 Desulfobacterales bacterium | reverse complement strand
AAAAACAAGGTCTGTGCACTGGGCGGCGATCGCCAGGCCGGCCGCTGCGCTGTCGGCATTAACATTGTAGCTGTCACCCTTTTCGTCGGCGGATATGGGGGAGATGACCGGTACTTGCCCATTTTTGACGGCTTTGAGCACGACGCTGGCATTGACCTGTTTTATTTGGCCGACATACCCCAGGTCCTGGTCGCCGCGGACCAGCGGTTCGACCACCATCAGTTTCTCGGTTTTGCCGGACATGCCCTTGCACGCAACCCCATTGGCCTCCAGCCAGGAAACAAACCGTTGATTAATGGTTGTCGAAAGAACATTTTCAACAATTTTGATGTCTGCCGCCCGGGTGACCCGGATGCCGTCGATGAACCGGGTTTTGCGACCGGCATCTTTGAGGGCTTGAGAGATTTGCGCCCCTCCGCCATGGATGATGATAATTTCCACAGCCGGATTGGATTCAATGGCCATGGCCAGGTCCGCGAACCCCTTTTGTCCTTCAAAGGCCCGGCCGCCGATTTTAATGAGAATCCTGGATTTCATAGGGGGTACGATTTCTTTTTCTGAGTTTAGAAATATGTTTACATGTTTTCCAGGACTTCGACCCCTATCAGATTCAAGCCTTTTTTCAGCACCACGGCCGTGGCCCTGATCAGGCCCAATCGGGCGTTTACCAGTTGTTCGTTTTCAGCTTTCAACACCGGATGCTTATTGTAAAACTGGTTGAAGGCCTTGGCCGTGTTGAAAATATAGACGGCAATTTTGGACGGATTAAAATCTTCCACCGCCTTTTTGAGCTCCCCGGGAAGCCGGGACAGCTGTTGCAGCAGCTGTAGCTCTTCCATATTGCCCAGCAGGGAATAATCGACATCGGCGTCCGCCTGGCGGGGCCAGTGTGTTTTTTCCAGTATGCCGCAAATCCGGGCGTACGCATACTGGCAATAGGGACCGGTAAACCCGTCAAAAGAGATGGATTCGGCCGGATCGAAATTAATGCTCTGGGCGGGTCTTACCCGCAGCAGGTAGAACTTGACAGCCCCGACGCCGATGACTTCCGATCTGTTTTTTATTTCATTTTCTGAAAGCCGGCCTTCCGGGTCCCGCTGGCGGATTTCAGCTTCGGCCAGCTTAATCATCTCGGTGAGCAGGTCATCGGCGTCAACGATTTTGCCCTCCCGGGATTTCATCTTGCCCTCCGGCAGATACACCATGCCGTATGACAGGTGATAGCAGTTGCGGGCCCATGCATAGCCCAGGGCTTCGAGGATCAGAAACAGGCATTTAAAATGATATTCCTGTTCACTGCCCACAACATAAATGGAGTAATCCAGATTGTGATCATTGATTTTCAGGATGGCGGTGCCGATATCCTGGCTAATATACAGACTGGTGCCGTCGGGCCGCAGCACGGTGACTTTTTTAAGTTCAGCACTTTTATCGCGGCCAAAAGCCTCTTCGGGCAGGACAAATACAGTATTTCCATTGGAATCGGTGGAAAACACCTTGTTTTCAATACCCTGCTGAATCACGTCTTTGCCAAGCTTGTAGGTATCGGATTCGTAATAAAAAACGTCAAATTCCAACCCGAACCGGCGATAGGTTGCGGTAAAACCGTCATATACCCAGCCGTTCATCATTTTCCAAAGCTTCACGGTCTGCGGGTCGCCGGCTTCCCACTGCTGGAGCATTTGCTGGACTTCGTCTTCCAGGCGATGGTCTTTTTCGGTCTCCCGGGAATAGCGCACGTAATAATTGCCGACAAAATGGTCGCCTTTGATCCCTTCTGATTCCGGGGTTGTTCCATTTCCCCAGCGCTGCCAGGCCAGCATGCTTTTGCAGATGTGAACGCCGCGGTCATTGACCAGATTGGCCTTGACCACCCGGTGGCCGGTGGCCTCAAACATGCTGGACACGGCCATGCCCAGGGCACCGTTACGCAGATGGCCCAGATGCAGGGGTTTGTTGGTGTTGGGCGCCAGGTATTCCACCATGACCCGTTTGTCGCGGCCCGCATCGGACGTGCCGTAGGCAGCGTCCTGGTGGATAATCCGGCGGCACAGGTCTCCAAAAAGCACCTCGCTGTCTATTTTTAAATTGACGTAGGGGCCGGCGGCGGTAACCTGTTCAATGACCGTATCCGGTTTCAGACGGTCGGCAATCAGCTGCGCAATTTCAGCCGGAGACTTGTGAAACTGCTTTGCCAACGGAAAGCATCCCACCGCAAAATGGCCCATTTCCGCACTGGGCGGAAACCCGATTTCAAGCTGCTGGGGAAGCTGCCCGAACACTTCACCGGCCGCGGCGTTAATTTTTTCCAGAATCGTTTTTTACAGTTTTTCAAAAGACATTGCATGTTTCCTCTGAGCCTCGGCAAATCCGGGGCGATGATGAAAAATCAAAATATGACAGAAAAACACTCCCTAATCAAGTTTGATTTCAAAGGTTTTCGCGACCATACGGTACAAACGCGGACAAAGTTTTGGCCATTGGATTTTAGAATTTGAGATTTATCTGTCATTTGGTGCTTGCCATTTGGGATTTTACTGCCCTTCCCATTCAACTTGTTTCAGTATGGATGATGGCGCTGTCTGGA
>JAOZSC010000064.1 GCA_029939875.1 Desulfobacterales bacterium | reverse complement strand
ATTGATGGAAAATATCTCTATTTCGGGATTCGATCATGGGAAAAACAATCGCGGAAAAAATTTTCGACGCCCACCGGGTGGACAACCCTTCCGGTGATGTCCACGTGCTGAGCATAGACGCGGTATTCTGCCACGAAATCACCACCCCGGTGGCCATCAATGATCTCATCGCCCGGGGCAAAGACCGGGTGTTTGATCCCGGCAGGATTAAAGCCGTCATCGATCATGTCACCCCGGCCAAGGATTCCCAAACCGCCATCCAGGGAAAAATCATGCGGGACTGGGCGCGGCGCCATAACATCCTTGATTTTTTTGATATCGGCCGCAATGGTGTCTGCCACGCCCTGTTTCCGGAGCAGGGCTTTGTCAGGCCGGGGGCCACTATCATCATGGGCGACTCGCACACCTGCACCCATGGGGCTTTCGGTGCCTTTGCCGCCGGGGTGGGCACCACCGATCTGGAGGTGGGCATCTTAAAAGGCGTCTGCGCTTTTCGATACCCCCACACGATGAAAATCAATATCTCTGGAGCCCTGCCCCCGGGTGTTTTCGCCAAAGATGTCGTTCTTTCGATCATCGGAAAAATCGGCGTAAACGGCGCCACCAACCGTGTCATTGAATTTACCGGGCCGGTTGTCGACGCAATGGGCATGGACGAGCGCATGACCCTTTGCAATATGGCGGTGGAGGCCGGGGCCACTTGTGGCATTTGCCGCCCCGACGGAAAAACCGTCGATTATCTCTGGAAATTTATCCGGAATGAATTTCCATCCAAAGACGATGCCCTGAAGGCCTATCAACGATTCTGGCCGGATGCGGATGCGCAATACGTCGAGGTACTCGAACATGATGTCTCCGGGCTGCAGCCCTTGACAACTTTTGGTTTTAAACCGGACAATGTGCGCCCGGTACGGGAAATGGGGACAACCCCCATCGACCAGGTATACATCGGATCGTGCACCAATGGCCGGCTGGAAGATTTGCGAATTGCCGCCGGTGTTCTTAAAGGGCATAAAATCAGCCCCGCCGTGCGCGGCATTTTATCCCCGGCAACCCCGATGATCTATCGTCAGGCCCTTGAAGAAGGCATCCTGCAAACTTTTCTGCAGGCCGGCTTCTGTGTCACCAACCCCACCTGCGGCGCATGCCTGGGCATGAGCAACGGGGTGCTGGCAGAAGGTGAAGTCTGTGCCGCCACCACCAATCGCAATTTCAGCGGGCGTATGGGAAAAGGCGGTATGGTGCACCTGATGAGCCCGGCTACCGCCGCCGCATCCGCGATTGCCGGGCATATCACCAACTCTGAGCTTTTTGCAAAACAGGACTCGGATTAACAAGGAACCGTAATGAAAAAATTTGCCGGTAAAACCCTTTTCCTGGACAGGACCGATATCAATACGGATGAAATTATTCCCGCCCGGTATCTTACCGAAGTCTCAAAAGAAGCGCTGAAACCCTATCTTTTTGAAGACCTCAATCTAAACGGATTTAACCCCCGCAAAAATATTGCCGGCCGCAGGGTTATCATCACCCGGGCCAATTTCGGGTGCGGATCCTCCCGGGAGCATGCCCCCTGGTCGCTGGAGACCAATGGTATCCACCTGGTCATCGCGCCAAGCTTTGCCCGGATCTTTCGGCAGAACATGTTCAACTGCGGCATGATGGTCGTGGAGTTGCCCGAAGCGGTCATCGATCATTTATTCGAGACCTATGCGGCCCTGGAAACCATGGTCAGTGCCGATATCCAAGACCGACTGCTGCATGTCAAAGCGGGTGGGCAGGCGGAACAGATTCCTTTTTCACTCACCGATTTTGACCTGGCTCTCGTCACCGCCGGCGGTTGGGTGGAATATGCAGATCAACACTATAACCTGAATCTTACATGAAAATTAAAGAAAACATCTAATTTGACATGGATCGGAAGCTATGAAGCGGATTGCCATTCTTCCCGGCGACGGTATTGGACCGGAAATCATGCAGGAAGCCGTCAAGGTGCTGGACGCTGTTCAGCAAAAATTCGATTTTCAACTGGCGCTTGAATTTTCCGACGTCGGCGGTGCAGCCTATGACCTTCACGGCAGTGCCCTGCCCGAACCAACCATCAGGCTGTGCGAGTCCTGCGATGCCATTCTTTTTGGGTCCGTCGGCGGCCCCCGGTGGGAATCCCTGCCGCCCGACCAGCAGCCGGAACGAGCCGCCCTGCTGCCGCTGCGCAAACACTTTGAGCTGTTTTGCAACCTGAGACCGGCCAGGGTCTTTCCGGCGCTCACGGCCGCCAGCCCCCTGCGCCCGGATATCGTGGGCAACGGTTTTGATATTCTGTGCGTGCGGGAGTTGACCGGCGGCATCTATTTCGGCCAACCCAAGGGCCGCGACGGCAGCGGCGGCGAGCAAAAAGCGTTTGACACCATGGTCTACAGCCGTCGGGAGATCGAACGCATTGCGCGTATCGCTTTCTCACTGGCCGCCAACCGGCGCAAACGGGTAACCTCCATCGACAAGGCCAATGTACTGACCACCATGGTGCTATGGCGCGAAGTGGTCACTGAACTCGGCCGCCAGTACCCGGACATCGAATTAAATCACATGTACATCGACAATGCCACCATGCAGCTGATCAAAGACCCGCATCAGTTCGACGTGCTGCTGTGCGGCAACATGTTTGGCGATATCATCACCGATGAATGCGCCATGCTGACCGGCTCCATGGGCCTGCTGCCCTCGGCCAGCATCAACGAAAAAAGCTTCGGCCTTTTCGAGCCTGCCGGCGGATCGGCCCCGGACATTGCCGGTCAGGGCATCGCCAACCCGGCAGCCCAGATCCTGTCGGCAGCCATGATGTTAAAATTCAGTTTCGGTTACGAAACGGCCGCCGCGGCCATTGAGCAGGCGGTAGCAGAGGTACTGACGGCCGGCATCCACACCCGCGATATTGCCATCAACGAAAATACGGCTGCGAGTACCGCCGAGATGGGAGATGCAGTGGTAAACCGCATCCGTGAGATTTGAGCATTTCTTCCGTACAGCGCTAAACTTCACGCGGCAACCACCTTGTTGACAATGGCTCCATTTTTCAGCAATCCGGGTTTTTCATTTCCCCGGGGCCCGAAACGAATCAGTCGCATGGCTCAATCCTTTCCGGACGAGTGTCCGTCACGGCGGCATTTTTCACCGTACCAGTCGATCTGCCGACACAGCCCCCTGATAATGCTCACCTCTTTGGCCCTCAACGGCAGGCGGGAAAAAAACTGGCGAAAGTTGTTCATGAAATAATCCGGATTATCCGGATTGATGAAACTGATGCGCATCAAAACATCTTTTAACTGCGCGTACATCTCGTCCAGCGCCTGGCGGTTGGCCAGACGCGGCGCAGGCTTTGCGTCCTTTCCATCATCGCGGTAGCAAAACAGCTCGTAGCACACCACCATCACCGCCTGTGCCAGGTTAAGCGAAGAAAATTCAGCGGTGGGGATATGAACCAGCGCATGACAGTGGCGGATTTCCAGGTTGGTCAGCCCGCGATCTTCCGGTCCGAAAACAATGGCGATCTGATTAAGAGCGGATATGGGCAATAGCCTGGCCGCCAGTCTGGACGGCGTACTGATGACCTTGCGCTGGCCGCCCAACCGGGCGGTGGTTCCCACCACGTAATGGAATTCGGGCAGCGCCTCCTCAAGGCTATCATAAACCTGCATGTGTTCGACCACGTCCAGCGCAGCGTGGGTTGCCATGCGACAAATTTTTGTTAGGTCGCAATTTTGCGCGTCCACCACAATCAGCTGCTCAATGCCCATGTTGCGCATAGCCCGGGCGGCGGCCCCTATATTCTCGGGATAACGTGGACGGTGCAGGACGATGGAAACGTTATTGAGGTTGACTTTACCGGCCATCCGTAAACACTTAAGGCTGCATTCTACCTGAATTGAGCGTATCAAACAATTTCAAGCTGGTTGAAAAAATACGCGATTTCAAAAGCGGCCGTTTCCGGGGAGTCGGAACCGTGCACCACATTTTTTTCGATATCGGTGGCCAGGTCCCGGCGGATGGTTCCCTCGGCAGCTTCCCGGCAATCGGTGGCCCCCATCAGTTCACGATAGCGGGCAATCACATCGTCGGCTTCAAGAACCATGACCACCGCAGGCCCTGAGCTCATGAAGTCGGTCAGGCTCTCAAAAAACGGCTGCTCCCTGTGAACGGCATAAAAACCTTCAGCCTGCTTTTTGGTCATATGCAGCATCTTCATGGCCACGATGTTCAGGCCCTGCTTCTCAAGCCGACCGGCCACCTCACCGACGAGACCGCGCCGGACCCCATCGGGTTTGATTATCGACAGTGTTCTTTGCATGGTGTTAAAATCCTTTCCGTATCAATTTTACCCTCAACCTTGCATAGTTGCGGTTTAATTTACCCGGATGGCATAACAAAAGCCGGTCGGCAAGTCAACAACTGGAAAAGGTCCGTTGTCCATTGTCCGTCGTTTGATGTATCTCTTTTTCGACAATGCACTGAACACCATTGCGCTTATACAGTTGACAAAGAAATGGTCAAATTTTATAATTTTAATTAACTGGAATGATGTATATGTAACGAGCATTGGTTAAAAATGAAATGGAATCAAATTGCCTGATCAGGAGCGAGCATGCCGATTTACGAATTTTACTGCCAGAACTGCAACACAATCTTTAATTTTTTTTCCAAAACTGTCAACACCACAAAAAAACCGACATGTCCCAAATGCGAAACCCGGACACTCTCGCGACAGATGTCGGCTTTTTCAATTACCGGCAAAGCCTCGGAAAACGAGGATATGGATGATCTGCCCTTTGATGAAAGCAAGATGGAAAAAGCCATGCAGATGTTGGCCGGTGAAGCCGACAAAATCAACGAGGACGACCCACGCCAGGCGGCCGATCTGATGCGCAAACTCACGGATATGACCGGGCTCGAACTTGGCGCCGGCATGCAGGAGGCACTCAAGCGGATGGAAGCCGGCGAGGACCCGGATGCCATTGAGACTGAAATGGGAGACCTCCTGGAGGATGAAGAACCATTCGTGCCGCCGGGAAAAAAGGCAGGGGCCAAAAAAGTCCGGCGGCCCCCTCCGAAAAGAGATGAAAAGCTATATGATTTATAAAAAAGGAAAAAGGTTAATGGTGAAAGGTAAGACATAAAAAAATTTGGACTGGAAGGTATTGAATTCGGAAGTCGGAATGGGGAATGCGGAATGTTAATGATTGTGTTGCATCGCTTGACCATGTGGTTTAGGCGACTCAATCAACCCAATCAACCCAATCAACTTAATCAACCACATCATATTCAACATAACCAGCGCAAAACAGGAAGAGGAGCCATGAACAGCAAAATCCTTGACAAAATCGAAATCGCCCAGGGGGATATCACCCGCTGCGATGCGGACGCCATCGTCAATGCCGCCAACACGTCACTGCTGGGCGGAGGAGGGGTGGACGGCGCCATCCATCGGGCTGCCGGCCCCGAACTGCTGGCCGAGTGCCGCACCCTGGGCGGTTGTCCCACCGGCGAGGCCAGGATAACCGGCGGCTATCACCTGGTGGCCCGCTACGTCATTCATACGGTGGGCCCCGTGTACAGCGCAAAACCCAAGGACAAAACGCTTTTGACCGCCTGCTACCGCAACTGCCTGCAGCTGGCCATTGACAACGGCATTGCCTCGATTGCATTTCCGGCCATAAGCTGTGGGGTTTACAGGTACCCCATCAAACAGGCCTGCAAAATCGCGCTGGACACCGCGATCGAATTTATGTCCGCAAAAGCAGCGATTGAAAAAGTGATTTTCATGCTTTTTTCTGAAAAAAACTACCGGGTCTATGAAAATTACCTGCAATCCCTGCGTTAGGCCGCAGTTAGATGGTCTTTGGCGGCCAGTCCGATTCTTCAATTTTAACCATTGACAAATCCGGTTCGCGTTATTAACATTAAATTGTTTTGGCGATCTGATCAATTCCCGCCGGTCGAATCGCGTCGATCATATCTTATCTCAAGGAGGATGTCATGGTGGAAGTAACCGAAGCAGCCAGTCAACAAATAGCTGAATATTTTAAGGATCGCGAAGTTTCGCCGATCCGTATATTTCTCAATGAAGGCGGGTGAGGCGGTCCGTCACTGGCGATGGCTCTGGATGAGCCCAAAGAAACGGACAATTTGTACGAGATTAACGGATTTAAATTTATTGTGGATAAAAATTTCTATGAAAAAGCCAAACCCGTGAAAGTCGATTTTTTAGGGTATGGGTTTAAAATCACCTCGGGAATCGATTTCGGCGCGAGCTGTTCGAGCTGCGGGGGCGGCTGTGGCTGATCAGTAATAATTTTGGTATATTGTAAAGGCAACACCAACTGGTGTTGCCTTTTTTTTACACCTACCCCAGCACCCCGCATCCAGATGGATACTCAACCAAGGGAGAAACAACGCATGCAGTCATTCATGGAGATCATCAAAACCAGAAGAAGCGTCCGCAAGTATGAAGAAACACCGGTACCCGATGACAAATTAAACACTGTCCTTGAAGCGGTCAAATGGGCGCCATCCTGGGCCAACACCCAGTGCTGGGAAATTATCGTCATCAAAGACGCTGCCGTCAAGCAAAAGCTTCAGGCCACCCTGCCCCCCAAAGGCCAGCCGGCAGCAAAAGCTATTGTTCAGGCCCCCGTGCTACTGGCGGTGTGCGGCAAACTGGAGTCCTCAGGCTACTATAAAAGCCAGGTCACCACGAAATTCGGCGACTGGTTCATGTTCGACCTGGGCATCGCTTGCGAGAACCTGTGCCTGACTGCCACCAGCCTCGGGCTGGGAACGGTGATGGTGGGGCTGTTCGACCAGGACAGAGCCAAAGAAGTGCTGCAGGTGCCGGCGGGCTATGAACTGGCGGTCCTGATCCCACTGGGTTATCCCGCCAAAGAAACCTCGGCGCCCAAGCGACGGGAGGTGGGGGACTTTACCCACAGCAACACCTTCGGACACTAAAATACAGATGCATTTCAGTCCATTGCGCGCTACCACGAAGAAACCAAGCATCATGAGCATCGTTATGCCAGGTCCGCGGAATACATGGACTGGGAAAACCAGCCGCACCCGTTTCGCTTCTACCGGGAAATACCGGAGCCAACCATGCCCCCCAACCAACTCATCCATGAAAAAAGTCCCTATCTGCTGCAGCATGCTCACAATCCGGTGGACTGGCACCCCTGGTGCGCTGAAACCTTCGCGCGGGCCAAAGCGGAAAACAAACTCATTTTCCTTTCCATCGGCTACGCCACCTGCCACTGGTGCCATGTGATGGAAAAAGAGTCCTTTGAAGATGAAGAAACGGCTGGATACCTCAATGACACCTTTGTCTGCATTAAAGTGGACCGCGAAGAGCGCCCGGACATAGACGCGGTCTATATGGCTGCCTGTCAAATGGTGACCGGAAGCGGTGGCTGGCCGTTGAGCATTTTTATGACCCCGGATAAAAAACCTTTTTTTGCCGCCACCTATCTACCCAAACGCAGCCGTATCGGTCGGGCCGGTCTGATCGATATCTGCCTGCAGGTAAAAAAGATCTGGGAAACCCAGAAACAAAAAATCGAGGAATCAGCCGGCAGCATTGCCGCCAGCCTGGACCGCGCCTTTGCGTTTGATGCGGCTGATGGACTTGATGTATCCGTTCTGGACCAGACGTATCAACAGGTCAAGCAGGGATTTGATCCCCAGCACGGGGGATTTGAGTCCGCCCCCAAGTTTCCGTCTCCCCACCGGCTGCTTTTCCTGCTGCGTTGCTACCATCGCAACGGGGATTCAAACGCACTGGAAATGGTACAGAAAACATTAACCGCCATGCGCCTGGGAGGAATCTGGGATCATGTGGGCTTCGGTTTTCATCGCTATTCCACCGATGCGAAATGGCTTTTACCTCATTTCGAAAAAATGCTCTACGATCAGGCACTGATTGCCACAGCTTACCTGGAAGCTTACCAGATTTCAAAAAACCCTTTGTATGCTGCAACGGCGCAGGACATCTTCACCTACGTGCTGCGGGATATGACCGCCACCGAAGGCGCCTTTTACTCGGCCGAAGACGCCGACAGCGAAGGTGAGGAAGGTAAATTTTATGTTTGGACGACAACGGAATTTCGCCGCATACTGGCCGATGAAAACGCTCAAAGGTGGGAAACGATATTACGGTTGAGCCCGGAGGGAAATTTTATCGATGAAGCCAGCCGGAAAAAAACCGGTGCCAACATCCTGCATTTGACCGCTTCGTTAGCAAAATGGGCTCAGAAACTGGGCCTGCCGGAAGCACAACTTGAAAAAGAATGGAATAGAATCCGGGGGCAGTTATTTGATGAGCGAAAAAAACGGATCAACCCCTTAAAAGATGATAAAATACTGACTGACTGGAACGGTCTGATGATCGCGGCCCTGGCCCTGGGAGCACGTGTCTTGAACCGACCCGAATATGAAAGCGCCGCCCGCAAGGCCGCTGAATTTATCCTGTCAAAAATGCGGGATAAAAACGGCCGCCTTTTTCACCGGTTCAGAGACGGCCAGCTGGCGGTGCAAGCCCACGCTGCTGACTATGCGTTTTTAGTCAACGGTCTTTTAAGCCTTTATCAAACCACCACTGACCAGACGTATGCCGACAAAGCCGCCGCGCTGCAGAAAAAAATGAACCAGGATTTCTGGGATGATGAAAAGGGCGGATTTTTCACCACTGCCAACAACAGTACCGACCTGCCGGTGCGCCCCAAGGAGTTGTATGATGGAGCGATACCATCGGCAAACTCCGTTGCCTTTTTCAACCTGGTGCACTTTTCCAGTCTGACCTCTGACGCACAGTGGGAAAGCCTGGCTCAGGCCCAGTTGCGTGCCTTTGCCGGCACGGTGAAATCCCAACCCCAGGCATTTACTTATTTTTTGTGTGCCCTTGATTTACTCCTGCAACCGGGTCGGGAAAATGAATAAAAAACAAATCCGCTCTTTGCGCCGGGTGTTAATTGAGTGGTACGATGCAAATCATCGCGACCTGCCCTGGAGGAGAACCTGTGATCCTTACTGCATCTGGGTTTCCGAGGTCATGCTGCAGCAAACCCAGGTCAATACGGTGATCCCATACTACCACAAGTTTTTACAGCACTTTGGAAAGCTTGAGCATTTGGCCCGGGCGGATTTACAAGAGGTTTTAAAAGCCTGGGAAGGCTTGGGCTACTATGCCCGCGCCCGGAATCTTCACCGGGCGGCTGGCATGGTTTTAAAAGAACACCATGGTGTCATCCCCGATCGATGGGAAGATTTTCGCAAACTGGCCGGAGTCGGCGATTACATTGCCGCCGCCGTGTTGAGCCTGGCCTTCGGGAAACCCTACCCGGTGGTGGATGGCAATGTCAAACGTGTGCTGGCTCGCCTGAATACCATCAAAGAGCCTGTATCAGGGAAATTAAAGAAGAAGTCAATCTTGCCGTCCGGATAGATGCACGCCTGGACAGGATCAAACACGCCTACACGCATTTTAAAATTGACATGGATGTTTTCTGTTGCTCCTATGTTTCCGGACGGATACAGCTAAATGGCCCTATTAGCCATCGCTGGATCAAGCTTGACGAGCTCAATGACTATCCGCTGCCCAAGGCCAATCATAAATTTATCGGCAAACTCAAACAGTACAATACGAGTGACAAGTGACGAGTGACGAGTAACAAGTAAAGAGTAACGAAAAGCGAAAACCATGCCTGATGTGCTTCTCATCCAGCCG
>JAOZSC010000506.1 GCA_029939875.1 Desulfobacterales bacterium | reverse complement strand
AAGCGAGGACCCAACACCGAGGTTGGGCCAAAAGACTTTTTTGAGATAGCTTCTAGTCTATTACTTTGGTCACCACCAGGGTGAGGTCATCTTCCTGTTTGGCGGAATCCCGAAAAATCTTCAACGCCTCAAGGATGGATGACAACATTTCTCCGGAACTGAGTCTGGCGTGTTTGCGAATGAGTGTTTTTAGCCGCTTCTTGCCAAACATTTCGCCAGCGGGGTTGCGTGTTTCCCACAGCCCATCAGTTCCGACCAGAAGCACCTGGCCCTGGGAAAGGCCGGTTTTCACGTTGCCCTGGTAGTTGACATCCTCGCCAATGCCCAGGGCAACGCCTTTGCCCTGCAGTTGTTCAAGGATATCCGTGGCCGGGTCGTAAAAAAAAGCCGGGTCGTGGCCGGCTCTGACCCAGTTCAGTGTTTTTTCTTTGGGATTGATCTGGACATAGAAAAGGGTCATGAACTGGCCGGTCTCCTGGGTGTCATGGGCCACCAGTCGGTTTACATCGGCAATAATTTGCGCAATACCACCGGCCTGGCTCACCCGGCTTCTTAAAAAAGCTCTTACCGAGGCCATCAGCAGGGCCGCTGATATGCCATGGCCGGACACATCACCGACCGCAATGCCGATTTGATTGGAATCCTGGCAGCAGACTTCCAGAAAATCATAAAGGTCCCCGCCGGTCTGATCACAGTAAATGCTTTGTCCGGCAATGTCGAGCCCTTTAATCGCAGGCATTTTTTGGGGCAGAAGATTTTGCTGTACCTCCATGGCCAGATCCAGGGATTGTTTCATGTCCATCCGTTCTTCGAGGGCCGGGACCATATTGTTAAACGTTTGCCCCAGTTCGCCGATTTCATCACCTGCTTGAATCCGGACCCGGGCGCTGAAATCCCCTGCGGCCACCCGGCGGGCGGCACCGGCCAGTTGCGTGATGTTTTTGGTCACCGACCGGGAAAGCACCAGCGCCAGGGCGATAACCGCCAGCACCACGGCAGCCAGCAGCAAACGGGTCAACTTGATCTGCTGTCCGATACGATTGAGAACATAGGCTCCCATGCTGTCGGCTTCGGCTGCCAGGTCCTTCTGGGGTACGATCAGCAACAGGGCCGTGCCGTAGTCATCGATGCTGCCATAAGCCGCAAGACTTGCCTGGCCCGCGTAATCAATTTTGCGGACATTGGTTCGGTGGCTTTCTAAATCGGCGATCAGTTTTTCCATCTGCGTCTTGTCATCAACTTCAAGATACCGGGCGGTGAGCAGGGCGCGCCAGTGATGATGCATTTCTCCCTCTACCTGCTGCTGGGCAATGATGCGGATGCCGCCTTGATCGGTGCCGGAGGCTGCATGCGTACGAACGAGCAGCGAGACCATGTTGGCTGATATTCGACGAAAATGCATGTCTTTTTTTAGCAGCACATTGACCGGCACCGCAATGGCGGTCACACCGATGAAAATGTCGCTGGTATCATAAAGCGGGGCGGAAACGGTCAGAACCATTTGCATGGTAAACGGATCGATATTGGGTTTGGACCAGGAAATATGCCGGCTGGTTTCTGCAAGTGGATACCACTGTTCCTTGAATTTGCGGTACATCCTGGCATTCATCATTCCGGGCGTCATCGACGGATTCATCATACCGCCCATCATGTTGGATCCCCTTGCCCCCGGCTGAGGTCCGTAATGAATGGCGGGATAGATGGTATAAAGACCGTTTTTCAGCGCGGTCATTTGCCAGTAAATCAGATCGGAATGTTTTTGCACCAGAGGCCGGTAAACAGAAACCGTATCTGTCAGGCGACGGTCAAGTCCAGCCGGCCCTGTTTTGCCGCTGCCGGGTGGACGCAATATCGATTGTTCGCGGTAGGAGACGGTCAGCGATTGTCCCATCATTCCCGGCCGTTGCTTCGGTATATCGAGAATTTGAGCATCGGAGCCGGTGCTTTCGGTTTCAAAACGGTACAGCGTGGTTTTGCCCGTTTCGGTTGAACTGGTGCCGGCGAATCGTTTTTCCAGTGCCGTTGCCTGGATCTGGAGCATCATCTCCACAAGATCGCGCTGCTGTCTTAATATGCGGGAATGTTCTTCCACCAGTGTTCTGAGTTCCAGACCGCTGCGCCGGATAAGAGCCTCGCGCGTGCTTGCGGCCAGGTCGGTGCCTAAATCCCGCATGGAGTTCGCACCGATCCAGCGCAATACCAGCCCGGGACCCAAGGCGATAAACAGCAGAACCAGAAGAAGTTTCCAACGAATCCGCATCAACCTTCCTTTTTCAACCTCAGGCCATGGGCCTTACCGAACGCCCATTGTAAACTGAAGGGGCCGCGTCGGCCTAGTTACCGCCCCGATATATTTCCTGCTCTTCTTTGTAAATTCTCTGCTGTTCTTCGAAACTCCACACCTGTTTGTATTTGCCGCCCTTTTTTACCTCGAAAGTATGCACCCATATACCATGGCCCTGTTTCTTCCCAAGCACCCGAACCGGCACAGTGACATACTTTGCCTTGATGGTTCTGTCGAGGTTGAGCAGAAAATAGTGGTCCCCGTTGGGCAGCAGCAAGACAAAGTCATGCTCCGCGGCAATGTG
>JAOZSC010000505.1 GCA_029939875.1 Desulfobacterales bacterium | reverse complement strand
TGCCCATTGTTTTTTTGATGAAGCAGCACCACGAGTTTGCAGCCGCTGTCAAAAACCGCCGCACATTGCTGATGCTGGCCTGCACAGCCCTTCTGATCGGGGCCAACTGGCTGCTGTACGTCTGGGCGGTGAACCACAATCAGCTGCTGCAGGGTAGCCTGGGCTATTATATCAATCCCCTGGTTAACGTGGTGCTGGGAATGGTGTTTTTAAAAGAACGCTTGCGGCGTCCCCAGCTTGCGGCCGTGTTGCTGGCTGCCGCCGGGGTTATTTACCTGACCGTCAGTTACGGCGTTTTTCCATGGATTGCACTGACGTTGGCCGGGTTGTTCGGCTGTTACGGTCTGATCCGCAAAGTGGCGCCGGTGGGCTCGCTGGTGGGACTGGCCGTGGAAACCATGCTGCTTTCACTGGTGGCGCTGCCCTACCTGATTTACCTGGCGGCCACCCGGGTCGGGTTTTTTTTTCACATGGGGCTGAAAATGGACCTGATGCTCATGGGAACGTCTCTGGTTACCGCCGTCCCCCTGCTGCTTTTCACCCTGGGGGCGCGGCGCATCAATCTTTCCACCGTAGGGCTGATGCAGTACATTGCGCCCAGCGGCATGTTTCTGCTGGCCGTGCTGGCATACCATGAGCCCTTTGTGCGGGTCCAGATGTGGACCTTTGCCACGATCTGGACGGCCCTGGCCATCTATTCAGCGGATTCGGTGGCGGACTACCGACGGGGAAAATGACAGCATTTAAGGGTTGTTTTTGGGAACAGGTTGTGATTTTATCAATTTTTTTCGTGGTTATCTGCAAAGCTCCAGTTGAAACCGTCTGATCGTTGTCTCACCACGAAGAACACGAAGATCACGAAGACAGGATAGAATCTAACATCGGCTCCTCTTCGTGCCCTTCGTGGTTCAAACAGCTTAACTTGGGCTTTCTGTATAGCCGCAATTTTTTTAATGTTGTTCCAGATAATTAGCCAAATCCTTACGACTATTTTTTACGGGAGGTTTAAGATGATAAAACAGACCCTAAAACAGATAATCTGGCTGCTGTGCCTATTGGTTGTTTTAACGGCATGCAAAGAAAAAGTCGAAATCGTTGAAGCGGTCCGGGCCATCAAAACGGTCACCATCAAGGAACAGGCCACCGAGCAGATACGCAGATTTTCCGGGATTGTCGCTGCCGTCGACTCCTCCGATCTCAGCTTTCAGGTTGGCGGACAGGTGCAGGTGGTGAACGTCGACATCGGCGATCACGTCGAGAAAGGGCAGGTGCTCGCGGTTCTCGATCCGGAGCCCTACCAGTTGGAGGTGGATGCGGTCCGGGCGGCCCTTGTAAAGGCTAAGGCCAATGTTACCAATACAAAGTCGGAGTACGAGCGCCAGAAGCGGGTTTTCGAGCAGGGCGCGGGGGCAAAAAGTGATCTGGATGCCGCCGAATATAATTACCGGGCTGCCTTGAGCGCAGTGAATTATCAGATTTCAAGACTGAACCTGGCCAAGCGCGATCTGCGCAAGACGACGTTGCGCTCCCCCTACGATGGCACCATCGCCTGGCGGGCAGTGAATCCCCACGAAGAGGTGAAAGTCGGTCAGAAAGTGTTCGAAATCGATGCCAAGGGGGAAAGGGAAGTGCAGCTGGCCGTGCCGGAAACCACCATCGACCGGATCCACATTGATGATCCGGTGGAAGTCACCTTCCCCACACTGCCGGATGAGTCTGTAAAGGGGCGTATTACCTTCATCGGTTCCGCTGCTGTCAAAGCCAACGCTTTTCCGGTCAAAGTCGTGCTGATTGATCCAATGGATGAAATTAGGCCCGGCATGACCGCCGAAGTCAATCTTTTCCTGAAGGATAGGGACCGTCAGGTCGGTTACCTGGTCCCCATCCAGGCAATTCTTCCGACCGCAGAGGCACAGCAGGGGTATGTCTTCGTGTATGACCCCGGGACATCGACGGTCAAAAAAACGCCGATCCGCTATGGCGGCGGCCTGCGCAACGAAGCAGCCGTGTACGAGGGTCTTAAGGCCGGAGACGTTATAGCCGTGGCCGGCGTGAGTTTTTTGGCCGATGGATTGAAAGTCAAAATGATGGAACAAAAGGAATAGAAAATGAAAGGTATCACCGCATTTGCTTTGAACAATTCGCGAACCGTCATCATGACCATCCTGCTGGTCATTGTCGGAGGCGTCTATGCGTTTATGGCCCTTCCGAAACTGGAAGACCCCTTCATTACGATTCGCGAAGCGGTGGTGGCGGCCAAATATCCCGGTATGCCGGTGGAGCAGGTGGAGCGACTGATTACCCGGCCCATTGAAGAAGAGATCCGCACCATGGCCGAAGTCGATGATATCGAGGATTCCACCTCCAAAGTCGGCGAATGCCTGATCCATGTGACCATCAAAGATGAAGTTCCATCCGAACAACTGCCCGCGACATGGAAACTGCTGCGCAACAAAATGCACGATGTGATCCCCGACCTTCCGGAGGGAACCATCGGACCGATGGTCGACGATACCTTCGGCGATACGTCGGTGGCTACCATCGCCCTTTGGAGCGATGGATTTTCCATGGCCGAAATGCTTGAAACCT
>JAOZSC010000504.1:1170-2590 GCA_029939875.1 Desulfobacterales bacterium | reverse complement strand
ATTTTTTGCAACGTTTTGCCGGCAGCCGCCGGGGAGCGTTTCACGGACAACGGTGATGGTACAGTTACGGATCATCAGCTTGGCCTCATGTGGTCCAATACGGACAACAATGGGGACATCAACTGGATTCAGGCCCAAAAGTGGACCCGCTACACATTCCCGTATACCCTGCCAAAAACATATGACAACTGGCGTCTGCCCACCTTGGCCGAGCTGAAAAGCATTTTAGTGACCGATAAAAATTATGCGGGATATGAGACCGACTGCGGGCAGTGGGTCAGGACCATCCCGCAGATCCACCTCAGTTGCGGCTGGGTATGGACTTCGGACACCGATCCCATTGCGCCGACGGCCCGCATTTTCAATTTCAACAACGTTTCCTCATCCACGACCCGCAAGGCCCATCGTCGGGGCTACCGGGCCCTGCCGGTGCGCAATATAAAATAACTAGTTCTGGGTCACCCTGAGGACTTCTTCAATGGTTGTGACCCCTTCGCGCACCTTCTGGATTCCATCCTGACGCAGATTTCTCATTTTCTGGCGGGCGGCCTCGTTTTTGATGTGCTGGGAATCATAGGTCTTGAGAATCAGGCTTTTTAAACTGTCGCTGAGCACCATGATTTCAAAAATCCCGATGCGCCCCCGGTAGCCGGTCTGAATGCATTTGCTGCACCCCACGGCCTTATAGATGGAACGCTTGCCAAAGTATTCCGGGGCCACCCCGATGCTTTCCAGGTAAATGGCGCTGGGTTTGTAAGGTTTTTTGCAATCAGCGCATAAAACACGTACCAGGCGCTGGGCCATTACCGCCAGCACCGACGAGGAAATTAGAAATGGCTCGACACCCATGTCTACCAGGCGCGTAATGGCACTGGCCGAATCGTTGGTGTGCAAGGTGGAAAATACCAGGTGCCCGGTCAGCGCCGACTGCACGGCAATTTCGGCTGTTTCCTGGTCGCGGATTTCACCGACCAGAATCACGTCCGGGTCCTGGCGCACAATGGATCGAAGCCCCCGGGCAAAAGTCAGATCGATCTTGGGATTGACCTGGATCTGGCTGATCCCCTTGATCTGGTATTCGACGGGATCTTCAATGGTGATAATGTTAATGTCCGGTTTGTTGATGGACTGTAAAATGGCATACAGGGTCGTGGTTTTTCCACTGCCGGTGGGCCCCGTCACCAGGATGATACCATGGGGGGTGGCCACCAGTTTCTTTATCAGCTTCAGTCGTCCCGGGCTCAGGCCGATATCTTGCAGCTCCAGCAAAGATCCGGATTTGTTCAGCAGCCGGAGCACCACCCGCTCTCCAAAGGCCGTTGGAATCGTGGACACCCGCAAATCAATGTTCTGATCTCCAATGCGCACTTCAAAGCGCCCGTCCTGGGGCAGGCGTTTTTCGGCAATATTCATTTTTGCC
>JAOZSC010000504.1:479-1160 GCA_029939875.1 Desulfobacterales bacterium | reverse complement strand
TGATCTGACAAGGTTTTCAAGCCGATCAAGCTTGTCCGAGGCAAGGCCCAGATCCGAAAGTGAAATCAAAGAACCTGATTTGTCAAGAAGCCTGAGTACCAAACGTTCCCCAAAAGAAGTCGGAATGGTGGAAACCCGTACATCAATCTCTTGATTCCCTATTTTAATGTCCAAACGACCGTCCTGGGGAAGACGTTTTTCCGCGATGTTCATTTTTGCCATGACCTTGATTCTGGATATCAGGGCCGGCTGGATCCACTTGGGAGGGCTGAGCAGGTCATACAATATCCCGTCCACCCGGTAGCGGACGGTGAAGCTTTGCTGGTAGGGTTCGATATGGATATCGCTGGCCCGGGCCTTGATGGATTGGGAAATAATATGGTTAACCAGCTTGATGATGGGCGCTTCGCTGGTGTCATCCAGCAAATCAGCAGTTTCTTCAATTTCGCTGAGGATATCGCTGCCATCTTCCTCCATGTCCTGAACGAGCTGTTCAGCCGAATCCCGGTTTAAATCATATTGCAAATTGATGGCCGCGACAATCGCCTCCCGGCTGGAAAGCACGGTCTTAAAATCGGTCATGCCCATAATGCGCACCAGGTCATCCAGGGCCTGAAAATCCAACGGATCATTGATGGCAATGACATGGCCGGGGGCGGCCATCGGCTCATCGGAGCCGTC
>JAOZSC010000504.1:0-469 GCA_029939875.1 Desulfobacterales bacterium | reverse complement strand
TTGCGGGACTGCAGGGGCACCATGACATATTGTTTTAAAAACTGGATCGGAACTTTTTCGGTGACTTCGGACTCGATATTGTCCAGCGGCAGGGTGGGCCAATAGGGCATCCCGTACTGGGCGCTGAGGGCTTCCAGCAGCTGGGTTTCGGAAATATTTTTTTGCTGTACCAGGATCTCACCGAACCGGCCGCCTTTTTCGGCCTGGATGCGCCGGGCTTCAGCCAGATAGTCTTCACTCACGCCGAAATTATCACCAAGTATGTGGGCTAAGGATTTCAAAACAATCGTTTCCCTGAAAAATATTTAGAGAATTCCGCGGTTGCCGCCTGGAAAAAAACTCCTGCGCTGCTTACCGGGCATCTATACCCGATCCGTCGGATTTTGCCTTTGTGGCTGGGGGTTTTTCAGCGGGCGATTTCGGCGGCTGTCGTTTTTCGGTCTTGCCCGGGTACAGGTTAAGCTGCCCT
>JAOZSC010000503.1 GCA_029939875.1 Desulfobacterales bacterium | reverse complement strand
AGAGCAATGACGAGATTTATGGCCAAAAACTGGACTACTCCGCCGATGAGCTTGCCGGCCTGAAGGAAAAGGGGGTTATATAGTGTTTATCCACAAACGGCATCTTTTGGCCCGCAGCTGCGTTTTCGCTCTTTTGAAATCCTCGACATAGCCGACTATGCCTGCGGGTTCAAAATCGCTCAAGCCTTGCTGCGAACCAAAATCCACCATTTGTGGACGGACACTATCTAGACGGATAGAGAACAGCCCATGAAAAAAAAAGCTGAACTAAAGGGGTTTGATGTCAGTTCAATGCAGGCGCTTCAGGACCGAAAATCCCTGGGGCAGCATGTTTTTGAAAACCTGAAACAGGCCATTGTTCGGGGTGATATTGCGCCCGGGCAATGGCTGGTTGAAAGCCACATTGCCCACATGCTGGGCATCAGCCGGACACCGGTGCGGGAAGCCATTCACAAGCTGGAGCGCGAACAGCTCCTTGAGCGTCAGCCGCGGGGGGGATTCACCGTGCTGGGACTCAACAGTGATGATATCGAAGAGACCTTTGGTATTCGAAGTATCCTGGAGGGCTATGCCGCCCGGCTGGCCACCATTAAGCATCAGCCCGGGGAAATTAAAGCGCTTGAAGAAAAGATCGAAGTGTTTCAGCAAAGCATGAATAAAAAACAGATGAGCGCCCTGCCACAGATCAATACCGAATTTCACGACCTGCTGTATGCACTCAGCAAAAGCCCCCGTCTGATTCACATGATCAACGGTCTGAGAGACCAGATTTTCCGCTTCAGGCAAATGATTTTAAAGGACAATGATCTGGCCAAAATCAGCAATGAAGATCACAAGCAGATGCTGTCATTGATGCGTAAACGGGAGGCTGAAAAGGTGGAGCAGCTGGTCAGGGAACATATTTTGCGGGGCCAGGATGTCGCCCTGAAAGAATTCGGTAAAAAGCAGTTGCATTAATATCTCAACAGATGGAGAAAGTAGACTGATGACCGAGAAAAAAATTAAAGTTCTTGTCGGCAAACCCGGACTGGACGGGCATGATCGCGGAGCGAAAGTCATTGCGCTGGCCTTGCGGGATGCCGGGATGGAGGTTGTTTACACCGGGCTGCATCAAAGCATCGAGAAGATCGTCCGTACAGCCGTGCAGGAGGCCGTGGACGTTATCGGTTTGAGCATCATGTCCGGAGCCCATCTTCCCATTTGTAAAAAATTACTGGAATTAATGGATGCCGAGGGGATCCAGGAAATTCCCGTGGCGGTCGGCGGTGTCATCCCCCAGCAGGATGTCGCCCGTTTAAAGCAGATGGGCATCCAGGGGGTTTTCCCCGGCGGCACGAAGTTTGACGATATTATTACTGGAATTGAGGAGCTATCCAAATCATAGCTCACAGCTCACAGTAAAAAAAGCCCCGATCCTTATAAGACTATGAGCTATGAGCTGGACAGTTTCGATTACGGCTTTATGGATTTAAATTCTCAGATTTTGAAAACACGGTACAGGGTGAGGTAAATTATGGGCGTTGCAAAATATGTTAAAAATGAAAAGGACGGCATCGATGAGGTCATCTATCAATCGGGCATCCGGGTAAAACCGGTCTACACGCCGAAAGATCTTGAAGAGGTCGGATTTGACTATGAAAAGGACTTAGGAGATCCCGGTCAGTATCCTTTTACCCGCAGCCTGCACCCCCAGGGTTACCGTAGCCGGGCATGGACCACGCGCCAGTACACCGGGTTCGGCACCCCCCAGGAAACCAATAAACGTTTCAAACTGATGATTTCCCATGGCCAGACAGGGTTGAACGTGGCCTTTGATCTTCCCACTCAGATGGGCTATGACTCTGATTCTCCCCAGGCAGTGGGCGAAGTCGGCCGGGTCGGCATGGCGGTGGACTCGTTGCGTGATTTTGAGATCGCCTTTGAGGGCATCCCCCTGGATCGCATCGGTTCCGGGCTGACCATCAACGCTGTGGCCTCTATCACCCTGGCCATGTACCAGGCAGTGGCTGAAAAATTCGGCTATCCAAAGGAAAAGATCAGTGCCACGCCCCAGAATGATATTCTCAAAGAAATGATCGGCCGGGGGGCCTGGATTTTTCCGGTTGAAGATGCGGTGCGCCTGGTCGGCGACAGTATCGAGTATGCGGTCAAAGAACTTCCGCGTTGCAATCCGGTCAGCATTTGCGGCTATCATATTCGCGAATCCGGTGCTACGCCGGCCCAGGAAATTGCCTGTGCTTTCGAAATCGCCAAGGCTTACATGGACAATGTGATCCAGCGGGGCATGAAGGCCGAGGAATTCGTCGGGCGCTTTTCTTTCAACTTGAATGTGTTCGGCAATCTCTGGGAACAAATCGCCAAATTCAGGGCGGCCCGCAAGTTGTGGGCTAAAATGTTGCGGGAAGATTACGGAGTCGAAGATAAGAAAAAACTGTTTCTGCGGGGGCTTTTCGGCGGCGGCGGCAGCGGATTGACCAAGGAGCAGCCGGAAAACAATATCATGCGCGGTGCCTACTATGCCCTGGGAGCCGCGTTGAGCGCCGCGCTCGCCTGGCAGGCCGGCGATGAACTCACCGCCAAACAGGCCCGCTCCTATCG
>JAOZSC010000502.1 GCA_029939875.1 Desulfobacterales bacterium | reverse complement strand
GTTGTCCGTGGTCCGTTGGGGGAGAATAAAGCAATGAAAGAAATTTTCAAGCTTTATCCGGTGGGTGTGGTCCGAAAAGAGGGTGAAAATGTCTTCATCGAGATTGGCGATGAATATGGCGACGGGCTGCTGGGGTTGGAAGGGTTTTCCCACATCGTGGTTTTTTTCTGGTTTCATCAAAACGATACGCCCGATAAACGCAGCGTTCTCAGGGTCCATCCCCGCAAGGACCCTGACAACCCCTTGACCGGGGTTTTTGCCACCCATTCCCCCCAGCGGCCCAACCTTATCGGCATGACGATTTGCAAAATCCTGTCCATCCGGGGCAACCGGATTGAGATCGAGGATATTGACGCTTTTGACGGCTCACCGGTGATCGACATCAAATGCTATATACCGTCGTCGGTAAAAGAAGAAGATGTCAGCCTGCCGGACTGGATTCAGAAGTGGGTTTAAAATACGTATTATTATGAGAGGGTTCCAGGATTCGAGGGGTCAGGGGTTCAAGGGCTATATTTTAAATACTTTACCATCGTTTTATCTGTTGTGTTAGGCTCGAGTTAAAATTTCTATGATTGGATTTGTTTCTAAACAGATCTGATCTGGCCACAGTTGCAACGGCTGGTAAGTTTTAGCGTGTTTGCCCGCCAATGTTTTGGCGGGCTCACTTGAATCCTGGAATCCTTGACCCCTTGGACCCTCTGAGATAGAGCCTGTTCAATTGGAAACAATCCACATATTATGCATACTTATCTATTCCCAGTAATTGAAGAAATGGTGCACCGGGCCGTGGCCGTGGCCGAGGCGGTAACGGGCGCCGGCTTCAATGGCGTTTTCGATGTAGCTCTTGGCTTTTCGCACCGCGGTTTCCAGATCGTCACCCCGGGCCATGCCGGCGGCAATCGCCGATGACAGGGTACAGCCGGTTCCATGATTGTTGTGGCTTTCGATGCGTGCGGCCTCCAGCACGACCATGCGTTTTTCAGCGGCCAGATAGAGCACATCGGTGCTTTTGTTCTGCCCGCCGTGCCCGCCTTTGATGAGAACGCTCCGGCTGCCGTAAACAGCCAGGGATGCGGCCGCGGCCTGCATGTCTTCCAGGCTTTCTATCCGGCGCTGCAGCAGTACTTCAGCCTCGGGTAGATTGGGAGTGACCACAGCAGCCAGAGGCATCAGGTGTTCAATGATGGCCTGGATGGCGTCATCTTGCAGCAGCTTGTCGCCGCTTTGGGCAATCATCACCGGATCCAGGACAACGTTTGCGGCGGCGTATTTTTTTAGCCCTTGTGCCACCACCTCAATGAGCTGCGCCGAATAGAGCATACCGATTTTAACTGCATCGGCGCCGATGTCCGTAAAGACGGCATCCATTTGTTCAGCCACAAATGCCGGCGGCACCGCATGGATGGCCGTGACCCCCACGGTGTTTTGTGCCGTCAGAGCTGTGATCACCGACATGCCGTAACATCCCATGGCGGACATTGTTTTTAAGTCCGCCTGGATGCCGGCTCCGCCGCCGGAATCCGAACCGGCAATGGTCAGCACTTTGAAATACTGCTGCGGGTGTTTTTTAGTTTCCATGGTGATTCTCATCTGCACGTGTTTTAAAATGATCCCAGCCGGAAGACTTTATGGGTTTTACCCGCCCGTCGGGGTAAACCAGCTCCAGCCGGCAGGTTTTGTTTACCTGGCCGATGCGAAACAGGGGCCGTTTGAATTTATTTTTAAAATTCCGTTCCAGGATATCAGCGTGCTGCGGCGCCACAGTGCACAACAAGGTGTAGTCTTCCCCGCCGGAAAGGGCGAATTCGACCGGATCGAAATCAAAACGGCGGCAAAATGACTGCAGGGCAGCCGATACTGGGAGGCGGTCTGCATACAGAGTCGCCCCCACCCGGCTTTGTTCGGCAATGTGGCTCAGATCGGAGCTGAGCCCGTCACTGGTGTCGATGGCCGCATGCACACCGGGCCGACAAGCCAGAAAGCGTCCTTCCTGCAGCTGGGGAGCGGGCCTGACATGGGCCCGGTAAACGGATTTCAGATGTGCGCTATCTGCCTTGATCTTGTTTAATATCAGGTGCAGCCCGGCCTTGCTGTCACCCAGGTGCCCGGTTGAAAAAATGATGTCTCCGGGCCGGGCGGCATCACGGCCCAGAAGTTCATCTTTGGCGACTGTGCCGTAGATGGCGACGTTAATAATCAGATCATCCTCAGAACCCGTGGTGTCTCCGCCCAGAATGTTGACCTCGAATTCAGCTGCCAGCTGTTTCATGCCGTCGTAAAGGGCTTCAAGATACTCCAGCGGGCAATTGGCAGGGATGGCGATGCTGACAAATGCTTCCCGGGCCTTGCCGCCCATGGCGGCAATATCGCTCAGGTTGACGGCCAGGCACTTGTGTCCCAGGTCGAAACCGGAAATCGTTTCCCGTAAAAAATGAATCCGCTCCACCAACAAATCGGTGGTGATCAGTGAAATCTGACCGGGCTCTGTGGAAAAAGCGGCGGCATCATCGCCGATGGCCTTGATAATGTTGGCCGGCCGGATCAGGCAGCCCCGGCGGATCTTGTCGATAAAACCGAATTCACCGATTTGTTTCA
>JAOZSC010000501.1 GCA_029939875.1 Desulfobacterales bacterium | reverse complement strand
TTCCTTTGAAACTTGCTGCAATACGAGCAGGCATCGGATGGCAAGGCAAGCATTCTCTACTTATATCAAAGAAGTTTGGGACATTTTTAGCGCTTGGGGGAATTATAACTGACGCTGATTTAGATCATAACACCATTGAAGAACCAGACAGATGTCGCAAATGTGACAAATGCCAAACGGCCTGCCCCATGGCGGCTCTTGATCAACCGTATGTTTTGAATGTTAAAAAGTGTATGTCGTATCAATTGCAGGTGGACGATCTGTCCGAAGAAGCTCAAGCAGTCATGGAGAATAGAGTGGGTGATTGTGAGATATGCCAAGACTCTTGCCCTTGGAATACAAAGCACCTTAAATCTCCAATAGTGACGAAAATGACCGGTCATTTTCAAAAGAAAATTAAAGAATGGGGAGATTCCTTTTATTTGCCCAATTTAAGTAGATTGTCGGAAAAAGAATATAACGATATGTTCGGTCAACTTAATACCGGCATTTCTTACGATCTATTTCATCGGAATGTTATAATCGCAATGGAGAGAGCGGAAAAACTAACAGAGAGGACAAACAAATAGAAAATACGCACATGGAATTAGAATTAAGTTTAGAAGACGATATTGAGACTGGTGAGGTAATTGAGCTTTACAAATCTTTGGGCTTCGAGCGAGCAGGAAAAACAGTCCCTATGTGGATTTATGCCGGAAATGAGCATTGATAGGCACTGATCATTGAATTGAGATCAAATTCGTCAGCTGACACACAATGTTTCAGAATCTGACGACCGATCGAAATGCCAACCGAAAATGGCTCAATTTTAAAAGACCGTTGACAGGGTATTATAATTGATGCTCATCACAATCATGGCTAAAATAGCTAAATAAGTTGCATGGTTTAATCTCTCATCCTATCTACAATATGGGAACCGGGCTTTTCCTCATAATTGTCAGGGAAAAATCTTTTCCGCTTTGAGAAAATGAATGCCGATGTCGCGTCGCAGGTCCAGGCGGTTGCCGTCCGGGGCTTCACGGGGAATTACCCGGATCTTGCCGTTGTCAAAGGCGGCCAGCATTTTTTGCCGCAGGCGTTCGCCGACTTCACCGCGCTGCTGGCCGGCTTTGATCGTGACGTTGGCATTGATGAAAGCCACGCGGGTTCCGTCGGACTTAAAACCGTCATTTTCAGGGGACCACATCATGGCCGAGGGGATCACCTGGATGCCCTTGCGTTTCATGTACTTGATGTCAATCTCTACGGGTTCTCCCCGGGTGCAGGACCACGGGTATCCCTTCTGGCCGTCGGGGCCTCCGGGACCGGTTACCAGGGCACAGCATATGGACAGCTGATCGCTGCGGACTTCCGGCGCAACTTCATCCAGGTTTCCCGCCAGTGTCGCTTCTACCAGTGCTCCCAGGTTCCTCACTCGTCGTATGACCGGTTGGGCTTCCGGCTCTCCGGGGCGAATATTAATCTCACAGACGCGGATGGTGGTGGGGCGCCGGGAGCTGTCCAGTGAAACAAAGCAACCGGGATACAGCACGCAGGGACGCAAAATGCCGCGCTGCTTCATTTCTGAAATCAGCGGTTGGGCGATGGTCTCACCGGCCATTTCAATTAGCTGCTGTGTTTCCAGGGGGTGGGGCGATACGGCTCCCATGCCGCCGGTAATGGGATTTTTGATCCCGCCGGGGCCTTCAAAGCGTTCCGGGTAATCCATGGCTGTGGGCAGAATCTGGAAATGGCCGTTTTTATCCACCAGAATCGTAAAGCTGATTTCCACCCCCGACATCAACGATTCGATTAGCAGCGGCCATGGGCCGTGGCTGCCGGACATCTTTTTATAGCTGTCTTTGTAATCGCTGATCAGGGTGTCATAGACCTCCCTGATTTCCCAGGAATTTAAAATCAGGCGGGCGCCCTTGCCACCGGCGCTGTATGGATATTTCAGCACGGCCCCGCCATGATGGTGGATGTAGTCCAGGCAAGTGGCCAGGATTGCCGGGTAATCTTTGGCCTCGACTTCGGACCAGGCAGCCGCAACGGGGATACCGGCCTCCCGGCAAAGCTTTTTGCAGGCCAGTTTGTCAGCTTCAATGAAGGCGCCGGCGCGGGTCAAACCGATGATGCGGTCGCCGAAGCCGGCCTGCTCCACGGCATCCACCAGGCCTTCAAATAAGAGGGCCTCGGGCATGGGCATCACATAGTCGATGGTCTGCTCTTTCAGGGCTGTTAGAATCGCATCCGTATAGTCTTCAACAGAATTGCTGGCGGTGGGCACAAATTCCACCGGCCAGTTCATAATTTCCGCCAGTTTCGGCATGGACGGAGTTCCCCGAATGACCATACCCTGAAATTTATCGGGATAAATGTCGCTGACGGCAGTAGAGGTCACCAGCGCGCTAAGCAGGGTTCTTCCATCGGTTCCGGCAAAAGCTATTTTTTTCATGCAGGCGTTCCTTCTTTTAATCCCATTTTGCAGCAAGATATTTGCGTCACCAAGACACCAAAATAATCAGATGAATTTTAGCAAATAGTTCTGCTTTGTGTCCTTAGGCCGTTGTGGCAATTGTTCCGGTTTATCCGGGGTTAGGTTTAAAGTCCTATCCTTACCAGA
>JAOZSC010000063.1:4973-9837 GCA_029939875.1 Desulfobacterales bacterium | reverse complement strand
AGTCATACATCACCCATCCCCAGACGGCTTTTTTGTCGGCATCCAAGATGTTGCCCCCCCTTTTTTTAGTTCTATCTAAACCCTCCACCTATGGTGAAGGACCCGGAAAGGTTCTACAACTTTAGTCACTTCTTTATCAGGATTTTCCGTTGGCCTCCAGTATGCGCTGGTGCAGTCTTTCCGCCCGCAGGCAGAAGGTTTCCAGCTTGGCGCTGATCAGCTGGGGAAAAGGTGAGCCGTCACTTTCGATAGCCAGAAACGGCAGCTGGTCGATATCGCTGAGCACGGCGCGAAGCTGTCGGTTGTTCGGCTCGCCGGCAATTTTATCCCTGCCGGTCATGGTCTCGTTTAAGATGGATTCCGCCAGGCGGTTGGGCATACAGCCGAAAGGGCCGATGGCGATCACGCCGCATGAGTGAGATACAACTTCGGCCATGGAACCGCCCACGGTCAAAATGGCTTCCCCGGGAAGATTTCTGGATATGTAAGGCCGGGCATGGTTGACGATGGCTTCCATGTCCAGAGGGTCGGCGTGTACCAGCCCGGATGTGGCCAGAATGGACTTGATGCGTTTTTCATAACGGACCTGGAACTTGCTGCGGATTTTGAATTTCAGTTTTTCCATCAGGTTCAGGCCGTCGGGGTTCAGGCCGGCCTTGACCATGTAATTGCAGTACAGGACCCATTCGGCCACCGGGGAGCAGGTCGCGGCAATGCCCCTTTCTGCCAGCCGTTCGGTTATATACTGTCGGGAAAGGGCATCCCGGCGAACAAAAAGTTCTCCGGCCAGGGTGACGACGGGCACCTCCCGGACCGGGCGTTTCAGGGCGATGCCGCCGAAACGCGCAGCACTGTCAGTCAGCTGTTGCTCCAGACGGTCGTAGTCACCGTTTTCCAGCTGTCCGAGGATTTTCTGCCATTCATCGGCAAACACTTCCATGGCGCTGTCGGAATCCTGCGCATTGGTCAACAGCATGGAACGAATGTCTTCGATGACGTCCGATACCAGCACTGCCCACCATGCCCGGCGGTCGAAATCTTTGTCCATGCCGACATAGGAATTTTCCGATGTCAGGGCAAACAGGGCCACATCCGGTATCTCGAGACGTTTGACCAGGTCTTCCATGAAGATGGAATACTGCCCGAATCGGCATGGACCCGAGCCGGTGGCAAAGAAATAAACCAGTACTTCATCGGCGCGTTTGCCGTTGTGGATGTAACTGAGCAGTGTCCCGGTGGTCAGAATCAGCGGCAGGCACTCTTTGCAGGTGGTATTGGCCCGGCCCAGCTTCAAGATGGCTTCATCGGCCGGCCGGTAGGCTTTGGCGTTGAATCCGGATCCGCGCAAAACCGCGGCGAATGCCTCGGAGGCATACCGTCCCATGGATGGCAGCAGTACGGTTACACGTGGATCGGTCATCGGCAGCACTTGTCCGTCTGAAGTGATTACCTTTGTGTTGCCGTTGTCGAGCACCGTGCGCGCCGGGGTAAAGTTGTTGTTTTGGGTGATGATCTGCTTGCGGGCCAGCAGCTGGCGGTAGGCGTTGACGATATCCAGGAAAGCCTCCACCCGGGTTTCTATGCCGGCATCGGCCGAGTGACTGTCAAGCTCCAGGGTCAGCGAAGGTTTGCGGCCCATGATGCCGCGAAAATATCCCACCACGAACGAGTCCGGACCACAGGAAAAATTGGTGATATAGGTGCCGAACAGCTGCGGGTGTCGCTGAACCAGTCGGCCGGCCTTCATGATGAGTTTTCCCATCCCCCAGTACATATGTCGCTTGGAGCGTTCGCTTTCGGTATCCAAAAAATCCAGTGGAATGACCCGGATGCCCCGGGAGGCGAACTTGTGGGGAATGCCCATGTGGGCTTCTTCTACCATGCCGTTGTAAGGGCGGGAAAAGATAACCACCGCGAACTGGTCCGGGTCGGATTCGAGCTGCGCGAGTGCTTCGCGGCCCAGGGCGAGCATTTTCGCCTGACAATCGTTCTGGCGTTTCAGGGCTTTGGCAAAAGCCCGTATGGCCGCCCGGCGGCGGATTCCCATCTGAGCGGCTGTTTTTATCAGCGGTTCCCGGGCGTCCTTGATTCCTCCGGACATATCCATCAGGGGGCTGAGAATTCGCATGCCCTGCCGGGCGAGCGCATCGATTTTCTTGCGAAACGTGGTTTTCAGGTAAAATGTTTCGCCCTGTACCAGAGGGCAGACCTGGGATTCGGAGCTGGAATTTGAATCGGTTTCCAACGGCACGGCTTTGAAATGGGGCAGGAATATATAATCGGGCGGATGCTCGGATGCCAGCAGGGAATAAAAAAATCCGTGGGCCAGTTCGGCCGGGTAGCAAAAAGCGGCGTTGCGCTGGTCGATTCCCTCCTGGAAAGCACGTGCAGGCAAAACGATTTCATAGCCTAACTCGGTAAAGAAATTGGAATACAGGGGATAGTAAGTGTTGACCAGAAAGGAGCGGTTAAACCCGATGCGGCCTTTAGGTTTTCCCATGCTGTCCGGCGGCCTTACGGCACCGTATTCGTCGAATATGAGCTGCTGGCGTTTGCGCACCAGGTCCAGTTTCGCAATGTCGTAGCTGACCTTGCGGCGCAGATTGTAATAACGGTTGCAAGCCCCGCCGAAAGGATATTTTTTACCTTCGATTTCAATCATCGCAATTTCGCAGCGTCGATCACATTTTTCCTTGCCCCCGCCGCAAGTAAACGGCTTGCGGTATTTCACCTCCCGGTCGGCCAGGGCTGCCAGGTCAAACTGCTTTTCTTCCATCAGGCCGATTTCGATGCGTTTTTTTACTTCCAGCGCTACGCCGAAAGCCCCCATCAGGCCGGGCTCCGGCGGTACGATGATGGGTTTGCCCACCAAAGAGGCCATCGCCAGGGGAACCGCGCGGTTGTAACAAACGCCGCCCTGCATGAATACTTTTTCTCCCACCGGCCGGTTGCCCTTCACCCGATTGGAATAGTTCATGCAGATCGAATACACCAGCCCGGCAACAATGTCTTCATGGGCTACGCCTTCATGGATGGCGTTTTTGATGTCCGAAGCAATGAAAGCCGCGCACTGGTCGTTGAAATTCGGAGGCCGTCGGCCTTTGAGGGCAATATCGGCAATATCCTCCATTGCCACCCCCAGAGTTTCCAGGGCCGATTCTTCCAGAAAAGATCCGGTCCCTGCGGAGCAGGCTTCGTTCATGGCGTAGTCGGAAGGAACGGCGGCGGTGATGTAAGTGTATTTCGCATCCTGTCCGCCGATTTCAAAAATCGTATCCACCCCGGGGTCAAAGTGCACGGCCGCCGCCGCATGGGCGATGATTTCATTGATAACCCCATCGGTCAATGCGTGCAGCCCGGCGATCTTACGGCCGGAGCCGCACACCCCCAGCCCGACAATGGAAATAGCGGATGGATCAGTTTGTCTTTTTATCTGCTCGAAAATGGCGCGGTAGCAATTGCGGGAGGCACTGACAGGATCGCCGTTGGTTCGCAGGTAGATAGAGGCCAGCATCGTGTTGTCGGATTTGCGCAGCAAAACGGCCTTGGTGGTGGTGGATCCCACATCCAGGCCCAGGATACAGGTGTCTGCGGGCCTTACGGTTCCGGTGCCCATGGATTTAAATTCCACCTGGTCGGTGAAGTTTTGCAGGGGCGGCAGGTGCTCGAATGAGGCGACTTCCGTTAGAAAAAGATCGGCAAGGCCCGGGTAAGCGGTGGTTTTGTTTTCCAGCGCCCACAGGGCCGCACCCAGTGCCTCAAAATACGGAGCCTGGTCGGGTACGATCAGGCCGGGAATCTCCCGGCGCAGGTATGCGATCATCATCTGGTTGAGGGCTGTCCCGCCGGTGATCATGATATTGCGCCGATCCAATTTTTTTAAGAGTTCCAAGACCTTGTTGGCCATCATTTTGCAGAGTCCGGCGGTTACCCGGGATTTTGGGACCCCCTTGTTGGTGGCATGGGTGCAGTCCGATTTACAAAAAACCGAACAACGGCCCGATACGTGGTGGGGGTTTTCCACTTCCGCCCACTGGGCGGCTTCGTCCAGGGTGACGTTCATGCGGCGCAGTTGCTGCAAAAAGAATTCGCCGGTGCCTGAGGCGCACTTGTTGCCGGTAATGACGTTGGCGATTCGGCCGGAGCGGTCCAGGGCGTAGACCATAAAGGTTTCGCCACCGGCCGAAACCACCGCCGGGCAGTCCACACCCTCAGGTTTGACATAGGGATAGGCGTATTCAACGGCTTCGGGCTCGGAAATGGAAGATAGGTTCACGAACCGGCAAAATTTTCTACCGGTGGCGGCGATACGGTCGAAAGATTGCATGTCCAGCCGTTTTAATGCCGCCGCCAGAGTTTGTTTGGGATTTCCCTCATGGGGATGAAGTGAATAGTCTATGATTTTTGGTTTTCCACCGTCCAGTTCCAACTGAACGATGGCAACTGTAGATGCGCCCAGGCACAGTCCCAGTGATTTCAGCTTTTCGCTCATCGCTACTCCTGCTAACAGATCCGGTTCTATACAGAACGACTTAAATCATTGCGCATACATACACAGCGATTTACTGGTTTTACCGTTTTCAATAGTATTGATGTCGATAAATCGCCTCTAGAATACACAATGAATTATGACGCTGTGTATAATCCATGGGAGGTGGGTTGCTCCGGTTGTTCCCGGAGCAGTTGTGTTCATTCGTTCTGATAAACTCAAATTGTAAATTTCGCAAGCTTTTATAGACCAACTGGAAACAATATTCAATAAATCTAAGCCAGATTTTGTCGTTTGTCTATTCGTTGGGGCAAATTTCTCTTGACAGGCAAACGATCGTTTGATACAAACGTTTGAAATAGTTTTATCTAAACC
>JAOZSC010000063.1:0-4873 GCA_029939875.1 Desulfobacterales bacterium | reverse complement strand
CTTGACAGGCAAACGATCGTTTGATACAAACGTTTGAAATAGTTTTATCTAAACCCTCCCCCGATGGTGCAAGTGCCGGAGAGGTTCTACTGATTCGGGGGCAAGCGATCACTAAGTGCCTAACAAAAGAAGTGCAAGTGCAACTAAAATGCCTGAAGTGCCTACAAGGGCACTTCAAACTTTAGTTCTTTATTAACCGTGAGGAATATGAAAAACCACCGAAATGAGCATACCCGGGAGCGTATTTTAGATGAAGCCGAGGCCCTGTTCGCCCTCAAGGGGTATCACGCCGTCAGTGTCCGTGAGATTACCGGGGCGGCCCAGTGCAACCTGGCGGCGGTAAACTACCATTTCGGCAACAAGCAGAAGCTGTACCTGGAGGTGTATCGGCAGCGGTGGCTGCCCCGGGCCGAGCGCGTCCATCAAAGCTTCCAAGATTCGCTGAAAAGCGAGCAGGCTCCTTCTGCGGGCACCGTGGTGCAGTCACTGGCCCGGGCCTTTCTGGAGGGTCCGCTGAGCGATGAGGAGCGCAATCGGCACCTGCGGCTGGTCGTCGGAGAGTTGTCCCAGCCCACTGAAGCTTTCGATCAGGTCATCGAGCGGGTGTTCCGGCCGCTGCTCGGCAGTTTGATTTCCGATTTGCGCGCGGCCATGCCCGCTGACATGGATCAAGAGCAGGCGGTGCTCAACGCCTTCAGCATCATGGCCATGGTGTTGTATTTTAATCTCGCCCGTCCCGTAATCAAGGCCGTTCTCGGGGCCACGGACGGCAGTGACCTTCAAACCCGTCTGATTGATCATCTGGTTGAATTTTCCCTCAACGGCATTGCCGGCGGCAAATGGGAGACCGGCAAATGAAATGCTATATTTTGCGTTGCGCTTTGGCAGCGACGACTTACCTTCTGTTATACGGGTGTATTAATCTGGGGCCGGATTACAAACAACCCACTACAGGTTTTGAAATACCGAAGGCCTATGCGTATGCCCCGGGCGCAGCCGAACAGCTGGCCGCCGGCGATCGCTGGTGGGAGATCTTCGGCGATGACGATCTCAACCGGCTCGCAAACGACGTTCTTAAAAACAACTGGGATATCAAACAGGCGGCCGCCAGGGTGCTGGAAGTTCGAGCCCGCTATGTGCAGATCCGGGCTGGGCGCTTTCCCGACGCCAGAATCTCCGGCAGCAAGGATCGCCGGCGCATTCCCGAGCGGGGCACACAGCCCACGCAGCTGCAACCCGCCAGGATGGTCGACACCTATGATCTGTCCGGGGCGGCCTCTTTTGAACTCGACCTGTGGAGCCGGCTGGCAAAGGCTTCTGAGGCCGCCTGGCAGGATATACTGGCAGAAGAAGAAAACCGCCGTACGGTGGCCCAGGCCGTTGTCGCTGAGGCCATTTCCCTTTATCTGCAAATGGAGGCCGTGGAGCGGCGGCTGCAGATTGCTCACGAGAACATTGCGGTGTTTGAGCGCAGTCTGCAGTTTGTGGAAACCCGCTACCGGCGGGGATTGATCTCCGTTTTGGATGTGCGCCAGGCCGCCCGCGTGCTGGCCCAGGCCCAGACCCTGGTCCCCCAACTGGAGCAGGAGCTGGGGATCAGCCAGCAGCAGCTGGCCGTGCTGCTGGGACGCTATCCGCAGAGCCGCGCGGCCCGCCGCCAGCCGGAGGATTATTATAAACGCCTGCCGCCGGTGCCTCCCGGATTACCTTCGGATTTGCTCAAGCGCCGACCGGACATCCGGGCCGCCGAGATACAGCTGAAGTCTCTAAACGAACAGATCGGGGTTGCCAAAGCCGCGCGGTTTCCCACTATCACGCTGACCGGCAGTTACGGCTGGCGCAGTGAGGAGCTGAGCAACCTGCTGCGAAGAGAACATGTTGCCTGGGATTTGACCGCCGGTATTGTTCAGCCGATTTTTGATGCCGGCAGGTTAAAAGCCAGGCAACGGGAAGCGGAGGCGCGCTACCAGCAAGCGGCGGCCGAATATGTGAAAACACTTTTAAACGCCTTTTCCGATGTGGAAAAAGCGCTTCTCATCCGTAAACGTCAGCTGGATCGGCGTCAGCGGGAGGTCAAATTTTTAAACGAAGCCCGGGAAACCCAGCGGGTGGCCCAGAATCGGTATATCCGTGGCCTGGTTATTTACCTGGATGTGCTCAATGCCCAGGTGACCCGTTTTCAGGCCGAAGACAACCTGGTGCTGGTGGACCTGGCCATTTTGCAAAATAGAGTCGCGCTGCACCGGGCGCTGGGCGGCGGCTGGGCGCAGCCGGAACCCGTGGCCGTCAAAGACGACGGGATTTTTTTTAATTTCTAACCAGAGAATTGCCCATGAACAGGACAAAAAAACGAATTTTACATGTCGTGATCACCCTGGTGGTCATCGCTTTCGGAGCGGCGGCATTTTTGGTGCTGACGGCCGGCAAGCCCCAGCTTAAACGGACCAAACCGCCGGTGCCTGTTCCTATGGTGCGTACGCTGATAGTAAAGACGGGGCCGCAGGTCGTTACGGTCCGCGGCGAAGGCACGGTGAAACCATTGCGCGAAATTCAGCTGGTACCCGAGGTGAATGGGAAGGTGATCTACATTTCGCCGGCCCTGGTCGACGGGGGTGGGTATAAAAATGGCCAGCTATTACTGCGCATTGATCCGGTGGACTATGAGTTGGCGGTCACCCTGGCCAGGGCACGGGTCAAAGATTCGGAAAGTCGCCTGAAAGTGACCGAAGAAGAGGCGGCTGCCGGCAGGGATGAGTGGCGCCTGCTTTATAAAGACAGTGCCGATGCCGATAAGGAACCCCCATCCCTGGTGGCCAAGGAACCGCAACTGGCGGCGGCCCGGGCGAAGCTGGCAGCCGACCGGGCGGATTTGCGCAAAGCCTTGCTGCATCTTGAGCGCACCCGGCTTACGGCGCCGTTTAACGGCCGTGTCAGCGAAGAAAACGTCGATGTCGGCCAGTACGTTTCCACCGGCAAGGCACTGGCATCTTTATTTTCCACCGAAGCGGCCGAAATCATCGTTCCCCTGGATGATGCCTCTCTGTACTGGTTTTATGTGCCGGGATTCACACCGGGTTCGGGGCCGGGAGCTATGGTAAAAGTCAGTGCTCATATCGCCGGCCGGGCATTGACCTGGTCCGGGCGGGTGGTGCGCGCGGAGGGAAAACTCGATGAGCGTACCCGCATGGTCAATGTGGTGATTTACGTGGACAAACCTTATGCCACTATGCCGCCGCTGGCGGCCGGGCTGTTTGTGACGGTTCAAATCCGGGGACGCACCCTGGAAAACGCCACGGTGATTCCCCGTGCGGCGCTGAGAGAAGATAACCGGGTGTGGGTGGTCGACCGTGACAGTCGGCTGAATTTTCACCGAGTCAAAGTCGCCCGGCTGGAAAGCCGGCACGCCATTGTCAGTTCAGGACTTGAAGATGGTGACATGGTGGTCACCTCCAGGCTCAATGTGGTCACCGACGGCATGAAAGTGCGGGTGGTACCGGTTAAAGGAAAAGAGCCATCATGAAAAGCGCTATTGCATGGTTTGCCGAAAACCATGTCGCCGCCAACCTGCTGATGCTTTTTTTGCTGGTCGCCGGGATTTTTACCGGGGTGACCATGAAACTAGAGGTTTTCCCCGAAACCGAACTGGACATCATTTCGGTGATCACCACCTATCCGGGCGCTTCGCCGGCCGAAGTCGAGGAGGCGATTTTGCGTCGCATTGAAGAGCCGGTGGCCGGTCTGGCCGGCATTGAACGCATCGACTCCCTGGCACGCGAAGGGTTCGGCACCGTGACCATCGAGGTCATGAAGGGCTGGGACGTCAAGAAGCTGCTGGACGAAGTCAAGTCGGAAGTCGATCGGATTACTACCTTCCCCGAGGAGGCCGATAAACCTGAGGTGCGGGCATTAACCCGTCGCAGCCGCGTGATCAAGGTAGCGGTTTTCGGCGCTGCCTCAGAGGCCACCATCAAGCACCTGGCGGAAAAAATCCAGGATGATATCACCAACCTGTCGGGCATTACCCTGGCCGAGCTGTCCGGAGTGCGCACCGAGGAGGTGAATATTGAGATATCCGAGAAAACCTTGCGGCGTCACGGGTTGACCCTGGGCCGGGTGGCCGAGGCCATCCGCAAAGCCAGCCTGGATCTTCCGGCCGGAAGAATCAAAACCGGCGCTGGCGAGGTGCTCATCCGCACCAAGGGGCGCCGCTACCATGCAGGCGATTACCGGGGAGTGGCCGTCATGACCCATTCCGACGGCAGCGTGGTAACCCTGGGACAGGTTGCCACCATTAAAGAGGGTTTTGAAGACGTGGATTTAAGTGCCCGGTTTCAGGGAAAACCGGCGGCCATGATCCAGGTCTATCGCGTCGCCGACCAGAATGCCCTGACGGTGGCGGCCACCGTCAAACGTTACTTGAATGAAATCCGACCCGGTCTTCCGGCCGGAATCGATGTCGCCTTTTATTCGGATCGCTCCGAGATTTTAAAAAGCCGCCTGGAGTTGCTGCTAAAAAACCTGGCCTTCGGCCTGGTACTGGTCAGCATTTTACTGGGGATGTTCATGAATCTGCGCCTGGCCTTCTGGGTCACCCTGGGCATCCCCATTTCCTTTATGGCTGCCGTGATGCTGCTGCCGCACTTTGACATCTCCATTAATATGATTTCCCTGTTTGCATTTATCATGGTGTTGGGCATCGTGGTGGACGATGCCATCATTATCGGGGAAAATATCTACCGGCGGCAGGAACAGGGCCAGAAACCCCTGGAAGCGTCGGTGGAAGGGGCCCTGGAAGTGGGCCGTCCCGTCATTTTTTCGGTTTTGACCACCATGGTCGCGTTCTGGCCGTTGCTGATGGCCTCCGGCACCATGG
>JAOZSC010000500.1 GCA_029939875.1 Desulfobacterales bacterium | reverse complement strand
GGCAAAAATTATTCAATATATCAAGTTGTTAAGCGACAGACTCCATGAAATGTCGATCCGCTTGAAAGATCCGGGCCGTACAATTGAAGATTTCCGGCTTCGCCTCGATGATCTCACATCCCGGCTTGAAAATATTGCGCAGCGGCGAATGCGGCAGGAGAATGATCATCTTACCTTCTGGAAGGACCGGCTGATGGCCAACAGCCCTCAAGTCCGGCTGCTTAAAATTAAAGAAAACCTTAATCAAATACATACTAATCTATTTAAAACATTATCAATATATATAATGGACAGGCAGGGAAAATTACGCGCAAGAACGGCAAAACTGGGGGCTTTGAGCCCGCTCGGCATTCTTGAGCGGGGTTACAGCATTACCCGCACCCTGCCGGAGGCTGCCGTGGTCAAAGACCCGCGTCAGGTGGCGCTGGACCAGCCACTGGAGGTCATGCTGGCCCGGGGAAGCCTTTATTGCCGCGTAGAAGGAAAATCTAAAAATGGCCAAAAAGACATTTGAACAGGCAATGAAACAGCTTGAACTGATCGTCCAGGAACTGGAAAGCGGCGATCTTGAGTTGGAAAAAGCGATAAAAAAATTTGAAGAGGGAATACGGCTATCGAAATTTTGTGCTCAAAAACTGGATCAAACTGAAAAGCAGGTCTCCCTTTTGATGAAGGATGCGGCTGGCAATGTGTCCGCAGTTGCCTTTGAACCGGAAAATAATCGACCCGATGAACCCGATGAGTAAAGATGTTTGACTTAACAAACTATATTAACAATAAAAATCAGCAGATTAATGCTGAACTTGAAAAATTGCTGCTTGGCTGTGAAAAGGCCCAACCGCTGGTGGACGCCATGAGGTATTCCTTGATGGCAGGAGGCAAACGCATCCGTCCGGTTTTGTGCCTGGCTGCGGCCGAGGCGGTAGGCGGAATGGCTGAAGACGCCCTGACGACCGGCTGTGCCCTTGAGATGGTCCACACTTATTCTTTGATTCACGATGATTTGCCCGCCATGGACGATGACCGGAAGCGGCGGGGAAAGCCGACCTGTCACATCGCTTTTGACGAGGCCACTGCCATTCTGGCCGGAGATGCCTTGCTGACCGTGGCATTCGAGGTGCTGTCTGCAATGAATTTCACCGAAAACTCCACCCAGGCCGTCCAGCGGCTTAACGTCATCCAAACGATTGCCACGGCCGCCGGCTGCCGGGGAATGATCCAGGGACAGATGCTCGATATCGCTTCCGAGGGGCACCGGGTGAGCCGAGAGGACCTGGAGGGCATGCACGCTCTTAAAACAGGCGCCCTGATCGAAGCCTCCCTGCAGTGCGGTGCATTGCTGGGAAGAGCGTCAAAATCTCAAATGGAAATGCTCAAAACTTATGCCGCCAACATCGGCCTGGCATTTCAGGTGGCCGACGATATTTTAAATGTAGAAGGCAATCCGCAACTGATGGGCAAGGATGTGGGGACCGATGCCCTGCGTGAAAAAAGCACCTACCCTTCCCTGCTGGGCATTGAAGCTTCCAAACGGTTTGCCTGGGATCTTATTCAAAACGCCTTGCAGGCCATTGAAACCTTTGATAAGAAAAGCGAACCCCTGCGGGCCATCGCAGTTTACATCATCGAACGAAAACGTTAATCTGGAGTATAAATTGTCTTGAGTCTTCTAGAAAAAATTAATTCTCCGGCTGATTTAAAGCAACTGCCCCGTAAAAAACTGCCGGAACTGGCCACTGAAATTCGCGATCTTATTGTAAAGGTCGTCTCTCGCACCGGAGGGCATCTGGCCTCCAGTCTCGGTGCGGTTGAGCTGGCCATTGCCATCCATTACGTTTTTGATACGCCCCATGATAAATTGATCTGGGATGTGGGCCACCAGGCCTATGCGCACAAGTTGCTCACCGGACGCCGGGACAGGTTTCACACCCTGCGCCAGTACAAAGGTATTTCAGGTTTTACCCGAACCAGCGAAAGTGCTTATGACACTTTTTCAACCGGGCACAGCAGCACCTCCATTTCCGCCAGCCTGGGAGTGTCCTATGCCCGGCATTTGAAAAAGAAAAATTCCAAAGTGATTGCCGTCATCGGAGACGGCTCGATGACCGCCGGCATCGCTTTCGAAGGGCTGAACCAGGCTGGTGATAAATTCAAGGACCGCGAACTGATCGTTATCCTAAACGACAACGACATGTCCATCGCACGCAACGTGGGGGCCCTGTCCTCTTTCTTGAGCCGGAAGTTTTCCGCCAAGAGACTGCAGGAGGCCAGGAAGGATCTGGGCGAGTTTTTAAAATCCCTGCCGAAAATCGGGGACGATGTCTACCAATTTGCCAAACGCACGGAAGACTCGTTTAAGACCTTTACCACCCCGGGGATGCTCTTTGAAGCCTTCAATTTTGAATATTTTGGTCCCATCAACGGCCATCGGCTGGATCATTTGATTGATATTTTATATAATATAAAGCACTTAAAAGAGCCAGTCCTGCTGCATGTAACCACCAAGAAAGGCAAAGGATACGCACCGGCGGAAGAAAACCCGGTCTATTTTCACGGTTGCGGCTGTTTTGAGGTTGAAACGGGTCAGTGCATCGAATCCCCAAAGCCCT
>JAOZSC010000062.1:7784-9863 GCA_029939875.1 Desulfobacterales bacterium | reverse complement strand
AGAAAAAAGAAGGCCGGTTGCGCGGCCTGCTCTCCGGCGATAATGTGGACGGAACCACCAACATCATCCCCAAAATGGACATGGGCCAATTGATGAAAGGCTATCAAACGATCCTGCACAATATTTACCGGCCCCGGCCTTACTACAAGCGAGTTCGTACGTTTTTGCGGGAATATCAAGCCCCGAAAATTGAGGTTCGGGTGGATCTGCAGCGCTTCCTGGCGTTTTTCCGTACGGCGGTGCGCATCGGAATTTTCGGCCGGGAACGGCTCCAGTACTGGGGCCTTCTGATCTGGACCCTGTTCCGTTTCCCCCGGTTTTTTCCGCTGGCGATCACCCTGGCAATTCACGGCTACCACTTCCGCCGGGTCTGCAAGCTATAAGTCCGTTGTTCGTTGTCAGTTGTCCATTGCCTATCTACCGGCATAATTGCTGGTTTTCATAATCCCACGGATCATGACAATTGAATTGAAGCTCTCTGAAACAAGCTGGCCGCAATACGCTCACCGACCGGAAATATCGCCCGTCCATTTCATGCCACGGACAACAGACCACGGACCACAGACAATTGTCCGACTATCGCACAATTGATGTAACACCGGGGAAAATAACAGGCAAGAGCCATTTCACGCCTTTGACATCCTTATCGAAACGGATTGTCGATGTGCATCGAGCCCCTCGACTTCGGCCAGCCGCATGACATCGGCAGCCTCTTTTTTAAACGCCTCCCGGCTATAATGAATGACACTGGTTTTTTTTGTAAAATGCGCCACTGACAGGGCTGACGCAAACCGGGCCGTTCCGGCCGTTGGCAGCACATGGTTGGGACCGGCCACATAATCCCCCATGGGTTCGGGACTGTAATGGCCTAAAAACACCGCCCCGGCGTTGCGGACACGCCCCACGTGTTCAAAAGGGTTGCTGATTTGCAGCTCGAGGTGCTCTGGAGCGATGCGGTTGGCCAGTCCGATAGCGGCATTCAGATCCTGCACCACCACCACAGCGCCAAAACGTTTCAACGATTCCCAGGCAACTTCTTTGCGCGTTAACCCGGCCAGCTGCCGTTCAACTTCGATGACAACCGTCTTGGCGATCTTGCCCGAATCTGTCACCAGCACGGCCGAGGACAACACGTCGTGTTCGGCCTGGGAAAGCAAATCGGCGGCGACAAATTCGGGGATCGCCGTGTCGTCTGCAATCACCAGCACTTCACTGGGACCTGCGATCATATCGATGCCCACCGTTCCGAATACAATTTTTTTGGCAAGTGTGACATAAATATTGCCAGGCCCCGCAATGACATCCACCTTGGGAATCGTCACGGTGCCGTATGCCAGGGCCGCAATGGCCCATGCGCTGCCGATCTTGTAAATATCTTTTATTCCTGCTTTTGATGCCGCGGCTAACAGGTAAGGATTGACACTCCCGTCCGCCGTTGACGGGGTCACCATCACGATTTTTTTGACACCGGCAATACGGGCCGGGATGGCCGTCATCAGCACGGTTGACACCAGCGGCGTCTTTCCGCCCCGGGCACCGGGCACATATACTCCGGCCCTCTCCACGGGATTGACCATCTGCCCCAGCAGGGTGCCCGACCGATCGGTCTGGATCCAGGATTTTTCGACCTGCTGCCGGTGAAAAACCTGTATTTGCGCAGCTGCGCGGTTCAGGGCTCTTATGAAAGCGCGATCAACAGCTTTGGCGGCGGCCTTGATTTCTCCGGCGCTGACTTTCATAGATGCCACGGTCAGGCCAGGGGCATCAAAATGATTGGCGTATTTGATGACGGCATCATCCCCGTTTTTGCGCACATCTTCACAAATCTTCAAGACCGCCTGGTAATCTTTTTTTTTGAAGGCCAAACCGCGGTTGATAATGGCGGACACCATTTTTTCGGCCGTCTGCGACGGGTAGTGGTAAATTTTCATGTACTTTGCTTTTCCTTTAATTGAAACTGCTTCACATATGCTTACGGATACATCCGCAACCATATCTTTACGGTGAAACGGACCTGTTTGTCAATATCAGTGGTTGCACGTTATGAACAATATCCCAAAATACTGATTGACAAGCCGC
>JAOZSC010000062.1:0-7684 GCA_029939875.1 Desulfobacterales bacterium | reverse complement strand
AATATGAAGGCAAACAGAATCCACAACTTCAATCCGGGCCCGGCCGCCCTTCCCCTTTCCGTGCTGGAAGAAATCCAGGAAAATTTCCTGGATTTCAAGGGATCTGGCATGTCGATTACCGAGATCAGCCACCGCTCAAAGCAATTTGACGCAGTCATCAATGACGCGATGGCCCGCACCAAACGACTGCTGAACCTGGATGACCGCTTTCAAGTGCTTTTTATCCAGGGAGGTGCCAGCATGCAATTTTGCATGATTCCCATGAATTTTCTGGCCGACGACAAATCCGCCGACTACGTGGATACCGGCACTTGGTCTACCAAGGCCGTCAAGGAAGCGCAAATCCAGGACAAACCCATCAAGGTAGTGGCCTCCTCGGCGGACAAAAATTATGCCTACATCCCGCGCGACATCCGCTTCAATGAAGAAGCGGCTTTCGTGCACCTGACCTCTAACAACACCATCAAGGGCACCCAGTGGTCGAATTTTCCGGACACCGGGGCGGTCCCGATCCTGTGCGACATGTCATCGGATATTATGAGCCGGCCGCTGGATTGCAACAAGTTTGGCCTGATTTATGCCGGTGCCCAGAAAAATGCCGGTCCGGCCGGCGTGTGCCTGGTGATTATCCGCGACGACATGCTGGAACGAGTGCCGGAAAACGTTCCGACCATGCTTAAATACAGCACCTACGCCGCTAAAAATTCCATGTACAACACCCCGCCCTGTTTTGCGATTTACACCGTGGATCTAGTTTTAAAATGGCTGGAGGAAACCATTGGCGGTCTTGATAAGATGGCGGCCCTTAACCGTGACAAAGCTGACCTGCTGTACGACCTGATTGACGGCAGCGATTTTTACCGGGCCACGGCTCAAAACGACAGCCGCTCGTTGATGAATGTCACTTTTCGCCTGCCCGACGAAAATCTGGAACAGCAATTTGTCCAGCAAGCACTGGAAAACGGCCTGGGCGGTCTCAAGGGTCACCGATCGGTGGGGGGCTGCCGGGCTTCAATTTACAATGCTGCCTCCCTGGAAAGCGTCAAAGCTCTTACCGACTTCATGATGTCCTTTGAAAACAAGAACGGATAATTGCCCAACAGGGACTTTTGCTTGACTTGGTGCCTTTAAAAATGACATAAGGTAATGTCAGTATTGCGGACGTAACGACATTTATTTACGAAACCTTACCAAAAAAGAGGAGGGCCTATGGACACAATTTTACGGATCAATATGGGAGCTGAAGGAGGTCCCGAGATTAAATCCGAACCACTGGGAGATTATGCCGGGCTGGGCGGACGTGCCATGACCTCGACCATTGTTGCCAAGGAGGTCCCACCGCTGTGTCACCCCCTGGGCGAAGACAACAAGCTGGTCATCGCACCGGGCCTGTTAAGCGGCTCGGTGGCGGCGATGTCCGGAAGAATCTCGGTAGGCTGCAAAAGCCCGTTGACCGGGGGCATCAAGGAAGCCAATTCGGGTGGGCAGCCCTCCCAGATGCTGGGCCGGCTGGGTTATGCCGCCATCGTGCTGGAAGGCAAACCCAAAGACGACACCCTCTACAAAGTGCTCATCAACAAGGACGGCGTGGACATCAAGGCGGACAACAGCCTCAAAATGCTGGGCAACTATGACCTGGTCGACAAGATGAAAGCCGAATTCGGCGAAAAAGTCCATTGCATCTCTATCGGTCCGGGCGGCGAAATGAAACTGTCCGCCGCAACGATTGCATTTACAGACATGGAGCAACGGCCCACCCGGCATGCCGCACGCGGCGGCGTGGGAGCTGTGATGGGATCCAAGGGCGTCAAGGTAATCGTCATTGACGATGCGGGCACATCGACCCGCACACCCCAGGATCCTGAAAAATTCAAGGCCGCCAACAAGGAGTTCGTCGCCGGCCTCAAGAAACATCCGGTAACCGGAGAAGGCCTTCCGGCATACGGCACCAACGTGCTGACCAATGTGGTCAACGAAGCCGGTGCCTATCCGACCCGCAATTTCAGCGCCGGCCAGTTCGAGGGTGCGAGCAAAATCGGCGGAGAGGCCCTGGCAGAAATGGAAAACTCCCGTGGTGGAGAAGGGTCGGCCACCAATGGATGCCACAAGGGCTGCGTGATCCGATGCTCGGGAACATTTTATGACAAAAATGGCAACTATGTCACCAAGCAGCCGGAATATGAAACCGTTTGGGCCAATGGCGGAAACTGCGGCATTGACGACCTGGATGCCATCGCCCAGATTGACCGCCTAGACGATGATCTCGGGATAGATACCATTGAAATTGGCGCTACCATCGGCGTGGCCATGGAAGCCGGTCTGGCAAAATTCGGTGATTCCCAGGCCGCCATCAACCTGGTGAAAGAAATCGGCGAGGGCAGCCCCCTGGGCCGCATCCTTGGAAACGGGGCGGCGGCGACCGGCAGGATGTATGGCGTGGAACGCGTGCCGGTCGTCAAAAACCAGTCCATGCCGGCCTATGATCCCCGGGCCGTCCAGGGCATCGGCGTCACTTACGCCACCACCACCATGGGGGCGGACCACACTGCCGGTTATGCCGTCACAGCCAACCTGCTGGGAGTCGGAGGTACGGTGGACTCCTTGAAACCCGAGGGCCAGGTCGAACTGTCCAGGAATCTGCAGATTGCCACGGCAGCCATCGACTCCACCGGAATGTGCCTGTTTATTGCCTTTGCGATCCTGGACCAGCCGGAAACCTTCCAGGCTCTGCTGGATTTGCTTAGCGGGTTCGGCGGTCAGAACCTGACGGCCGATGATGTCACCGCCCTGGGCCAATCGGTTCTGAAAACCGAGCGCGATTTCAACGAGCGCGCCGGGTTCACCAGCAAAGACGACCGGCTGCCCGACTATTTCAAGAAAGAGGCGCTGACCCCGCACAATGTCACTTTCGCAGTGACGGACGAAGAGCTTGACCAGGTGTTTAACTTCTAAATAGGGCAGCAGTTGGAAAAAAATCGGGGAGTCTGCGGGCGCGGCTCCCCGTTTTTATTTTGGAGCGAAAAAAATGGCGAATACAGACTCATCCATATCCGCCGAAACAGCGGACCAGCCCCCGTCATTGCATCTTGTTTTACGCGTAACAGACGAACTGCTGCCGCTTTTTTGTCACCTGGCCGAACAGGGATTTGAGGTTGAAATCCAAACAGGCGGCAGTGTCCGGGAGGTACTCTGCCGGCAGCTGGGTATCGATGAAGACTACCTGGACCAAAGAATACAGACCATCTTTTTAAACGCCAAGGCCGTGGACGATGTGGATTCCACCCGGGTCGACAGCGGCGCCACCCTGGCCCTTTCCGGCGCCATGCCGGGACTGATGGGAGCCACCCTGCGCAAAGGGGGCTTTTTTGCATCCCTGCGCCGCCAGATATCCTGCGACAAAAACGACCGACCACCCGGGTCGGCGACCGCGTCAATCATTGTCAAACTCTTCAATCTGGTGGCCGCGGAACTTGGCCCGGCGTTTCTGCAAAAGGGTGTCCACATCAAAGGGCAGAATTTTCAGGAGGTGTTGCACCGGCACCTGGACAAACTGGCCGGTGCCGGGGCATCCTGCGAACTGGGCCAGAAGGCCATTACGCTCAAAGATCTTGCAGAAGTCGACCTGGTGGATAAGATGATATTTCTGCGGGTTGCAGTAAAATCCCCCCCGGTCCCCCTTTAAAAAAGGGGGAGGACTGTCCCGCTCGATTTGAGCGTAATATGTGTTTTGGTTGAGCGTCATTGTCCATTTGGAGAAAAAAGCCATCGGATCGGTGGGCGTAAAAAATTCCAAGCTGTTTTTTGAGGAGCTTGCGACGAGTTCTTGAAATTTAGCCCACCGATCCGATGGCACCCCAAATGGACACTTTAAGCGAAGCCAAAATGCATATTACGCGGGCAAACTGCAACTTATTGAGAAGTTACGGATTTTAATCACACAGCTCGAACAGCGCCGCCGCCCCCATCCCGCCGCCGATGCACATGGACTCCACGCCGTATTTTACGTTGTGCTGCTGCATGTTGCTTAAAAGCGTGGCGCACAGCTTCGCGCCGGTACATCCCAGCGGATGCCCCAGGGCGATGGCGCCCCCGTGGATATTGATCTTGTCCATGTCAAGACCCAGCTCCCGAACGCAGTACAGCGCCTGGGAAGCAAAGGCCTCGTTGATTTCAAACAGGCCGATATCCTTCAGATCCATGCCGCTGAGTTTCATCAGTTTCGGAATGGCATAGCGGGGCCCGACACCCATCTCATCCGGTTGGCAGCCGATGGTGGTGTAATATCTGAATCGCGCAAGGGGCTTAACACCCAGTTCTTTGACCTTGTCTTCACTCATAATAATTGCGGCGGCCGCCCCATCGGTCATCTGGGAAGAATTGCCGGCGGTAACACTGCCGTTGGCCGCAAAAACCGGACGCAGTCCAGCCAGCCCTTCCATGGTGGTGTTTTCCCGGATTCCGTCATCGAAATCCTGCAAAAAAGTCTCTTTTTTAAAGGTGCCGTCGGCCTGTTTCACAAAACGGGTGGCCGGGGTGGGCACCAGTTCTTTGTACAACCCCTTTTTTTTGGCTTCGGCCGCTTTCATCTGGGACTGGTAAGCGAATTCATCCTGATCCTGTCGGCTGACCCCGTAACGGTTGGCCACATTTTCTGCGGTAACGCCCATGGAAGTGTACACCTGGGCGCCCTGGCGCATAAAGTCCGGGTGCGGCCGCGGCAGATTGCCGCCCATGGGCACATAAGTCATGGACTCCAGGCCACCGCCGATGACGACTTCCGACCATCCGGCCATGACCCGCAGGGATGCCAGGGCGATGGCTTCCAGGCCGGACGAGCAGAAACGGTTCACGGTGGCCCCGCTGGTCTCAATGGGGAAGCCGGCCATCCGTGATGCCACCCGGCCAATGTTGAGTCCCTGCTCGGCTTCCGGAAAGGAGCAGCCGATCATGATGTCCTCCACATCCTTTTTTTCCAGGTTTTGCGTTTTTTCAACCGCCTGGGATAAGATAAAAGACAAGAGATCCTCCGGGCGAGTATCGCGAAAAGCCCCCTTGTTTCTTCGGCAGCCCGGGGTTCTGATAGATGTAACGATATAAGCGTCGCGCATTTTTCAAACCCTCCTGTATTGTCGCGGCTCAAAACCGCTTCAAGTAGTGATTTTATTATTCCGCGTGATCCAACATAAAGTATCGACTCGCAGAGCGCATGGCGCAATTACTTGTAGAGAACGCCGCCTATCGGAAAAAGATCCATTTCGGTTTTTAATTCCTCAACGGTTTGCCGGTCGTCAGCATCTGCTCAATCCTGGCGACAGTTTTTTCTTCTTTAAGAAAATCAATAAACGCCCGACGTTCCAGGCTTAAAATGACATCCTGCTCTATTTCGGAATTTTCACGGACATCGCCGCCGCTGATGACATAGGCGATCCGTCGTGCCAGAAAAGCGTCATACTCGCTGATAAAGCCACCGCTAAGCATATCGGAAAGCTGGGTGGCCGCCATGCCCTGGGCCGCTCGACCCAGAACCCGGATCTTGCGCTTGACCGGCGGCACATACCCGTCAACGGCCATTTTGAGTACTTCCTTTTTGGCCTCGCCGATCAAGTGGTCGCGGTTGAAAACGATCCGATCTTCGGGACCCAAAAATCCGTTGGCCCGGGCCTCGGCCGCCGAAGTGGATACCTTGGCCATGGCAATGGACATGAACGTGGGGATAAAAAATTTGGCCAGATCCAAATCCGTCACCGCCTCGGGAACCGATGCCAGAAACTTGCGGTACAGGTTTAGACACCCGCCACCGGCGGGCAAAAGTCCCACGCCGATTTCCACCAGTCCCATGTAAAGTTCGGCGTGGGCCACTATTTTATCGGAAGCCAGGCACAGTTCACAACCACCGCCCAAAGCGAGGCCAAAGGGGGCAGCCACCACTGGAAAGGCTGCGTATCTCAAGTCCATCATGCCATATTGCAAACCGGCAATCATTTTTTCAAGATCCGCGAAACGGCCTTCCCGGACCGCCGCAACAACATCAAAAAGATTGGCACCGGCGGAAAAAGCCCCCGGCGTCCCCCCGGCCTGGTTGCCAATCACCAGCCCGGCGGCATTGTCGTCGACAATCTGGCGAACCACTGGCAAAAATTCGATGATTTCCTGGTTCAAGGCATTCATCTTGGTATGCAGCTCCAGACAGAAAACATCATCCCCCAGATCGATCAGCGAGGCGGAATCATTTTCCTGCACCACCTTGCCGGTGGATTTCAGAGCCGGCAGGGAAACGACATGCTCGCTGATCGTGCGTTCCTTGTAATCCCCGTCGGTAAAATCATAGAAAAAAAGTTTGCCGTTTTCCCTTTTGTAAAAGGCCGTGTGTCCGGCGGCCAGCATGGTTTTAATTTTTTGCGGCACGGCCATGCCGTCAGCTTCCATTTTTTCAACCGCCCGGGCAAGGCCGATGGCATCCCAGGTCTCGAAGGGGCCCATTTCGAAATTAAACCCCCATTTCATGGCGTTGTCGATTTCCACAATGGTGTCAGCTATTTCCGGGATCCGGTTGACAGCATAGATTAAATTTCCAGCCAGGGCCTTCCAGGTGAATCGGGCGCCCCGGTCATCGCCGTAAACCACGGCCTTCATTTTTTCCGGCAGGCCCTTTGCCTTTCGGGCCGCATCCAGACACGGAAAGCTCGCAGCTTCGTATTCAGCGTATTCGAGGCTGTCAGGATCGATAACCTTGCGCACTTTTTTCCAGTCCGGTGTTAAATCGGTTTTATAAAATCCGCTGCCACTTTTTTTGCCCAGCAGTTTTTTTTCGATCATGGCATTGATAAACCCCGGCATCACAAAACTGTCGCGGTCTTCATCATCTGTAACCATCTCATAGGTGTTGGCGGCCACATGGCTGAGAATATCCAGCCCCACAATATCCGCGGTTTTAAACATAGCGGTTTTGGGCCGGCCCATCACCGGTCCCAGCAGGGCGTCCACCTCCGGGATGCTCAACCCGTCTTCCAGCATCAGTTGAATGGCCTTGACCATCCCCTGCACGCCGATGCGATTGCCAACGAAATTGGGTGTGTCCTTAGCCCACACAATTCCCTTGCCCAGCCGGCGCTCCCCGAAATCCGCCATAAATTCGAGTATCTCTGCCAGGGTATCCTGTCCGGGAATAATTTCCAGCAATTTCATATACCTGACCGGATTAAAAAAATGGGTCCCCAGAAAATGCTGCCGGAACTCCATACTCAGGCCTTCGGACATTGCCTTAAGGGGAATCCCGGAGGTGTTGGAAGACACCACGGTTCCCGCACGCCGCAGCGGTTCAATGCGTTTGAACAGATCCTTTTTGATCTGCAGATTTTCAACCACAACTTCGACAATCCAGTCGACATCGGCAATTTTGTCGAGATCATCCTCTATGTTGCCGATGGTGATGCGATCCAGGTCTTTTTTCTGCATCAGCAGCGCGGGCCGTGATGCCAGAAGCGCATCCAGTCCCGCCTTTGCAATGCGGTTACGGGCCGCTGGATCCTTTTTTTCATCCTTTTTAAGATCAAAAGGCACGATGTCCAGCAACAGGGTGTTGACTCCGGCAGCTGCCAACAGAGCGGCAATTCCTCCGCCCATGACCCCGGAGCCGATAACGACGGCGTTGCGAATCTTTTTTTGCATAATAACCTCCTGGTTT
>JAOZSC010000499.1 GCA_029939875.1 Desulfobacterales bacterium | reverse complement strand
GAACCTTTGTATTGAGGTAATCATGGAAAATTTATTGCTTGAAATCGGAACTGAAGAAATTCCGGCCGGCTATATTGCCCCCGCCCTGGACGCTCTGCGCTCGAGCCTGTTGCGAAAATTGACCGATGCCCGTATCGAGCACGGAAATGCTCGGGTATATGGCACCCCGCGCCGGCTGACCGTGACCGTCGAAAGGGTGGCTGCCAGGCAGCGGTCGGTGAGAAATGAAGTTGTCGGGCCCCCGGCTGCCGTCGGTTTTGATGAAAATGGCCGGCCCGCCACCGCTGCCATTAAATTTGCCCAGAAAGTGGGGGTGGATGTCAAACAGCTGGGTGTGAAAAACACTGCGCGCGGATCTTACCTTTATGTGGAAAAAGTCGAAAAGGGTATGGCCACGCGCAGATTGCTCAGAGACATTTTGCCGCAGGTGATACTGTCTACGCCGTTTCCTAAGAAGATGAGATGGGCTGATCTGGACCTGGAGTTTGCCCGTCCGATCCACAGTATTGTCGTGCTGCTGGGAAAGTCATGTATCGGGTTTCATCTTGGCAACGTCAAAAGCGGCCGGCATACCCGCGGGCACAGTTTTATGTCGCCAGCAAAAATAAAACTGGCGCATGCCGATGACTACCTGGAATCCTTACACAGCCACCAGGTGATAGCGGACATTGATAAGCGCAGGAAGATGCTCGAAGACGAAATAGACGGAGTGGCAAAAAAACTGGGCGGCCGCATTCTGCCTGACGCAGATCTTGTGGACATTGTAACGAATCTTGTGGAGTACCCACTGGCTGTCGCTGGAAGATTCGATGAGTCCTTTCTGGAGGTTCCTGATGAAGTTTTGATTAATGCCATGCGGGAACATCAGAAGTACTTTTCCGTCGTTGACGGGACTGGCAAGTTGATGCCATGTTTCATTGCAGTCAACAACACAAAGGCCAGGGACATGGGCATGGTGGCTGTGGGTCATGAAAGGGTACTGAGGGCCCGTCTGGCGGACGCGCGCTTTTTTTATCAAGGTGACCTGAAAGTTACCAATGACCAACGGATAGCAAAACTGAAAGGCGTCCTTTTTCAAGCCGATCTGGGAACCATGTATGAAAAAAGCGAACGGGTGGCCCAGATGGCACAACTGCTGGCCGCTGCCGTCGACCCGGTGCCGGGCACCGATGCTGCTGAACTGAAAAAGCAGGTCGCACGGGCGGCGCGGTTGAGCAAATCCGACCTGGTCAGCCAGGTGGTGGGTGAATTTCCGAAACTGCAGGGGGTTATGGGCCGTATTTATGCTGCGGTCGCCGGAGAGCCCCCCGCCGTGGCGGCCGCCGTGGAAGAACATTACCGGCCGGTATATTCCGGTGCTGAGCTGCCGCAAAGCCTGACGGGTGCGATTGTATCCATTGCCGACAAGATGGATTCTATTTGCGGCTGCTTTCATGTGGGGCTGATACCCACCGGGGCATCCGACCCTTATGCCTTGAGGCGTCAGGGTATCGGGATCATTCAGATCATGAAGGAGCGGGGTTTTGCATTTTCCATGCACCGCTGCATCGAGGACAGTGCCCGGCTGTTCAGCGTGAAAAATAGCACTTCAATCCGGGAGTTGGTCGAAAAGATTTATGCTTTTTTACAAAACCGCATTTCCCACCTCTTGGTTGAGGATGGGTTTTCCAAAGATGTGGTTGCAGCCGTGGTCAGCGTGTCCGTGGATGATGTGCCCGGTGTATGGCAAAGGGTGGCCGCTCTTGAAGCCCTCAAGGACCGTCCGGATTTTGAACCCCTGGCCGTGGCTTTCAAGCGGGTGGTCAATATTATTAAAAAGTCCGGCACCCAGCAGACCGATGGTGGGCCGGCGGATGTCGTCGCCCGTCTTTTCGAGGATGACGGGGAGGCCGCGCTGCTTAAGGCCTATAAAACAGTTGAAAAGAAGGTTTCGGCCGCTGTGAAGAAGGGCCTTTTTGATGAAGCCCTGATTGCTGTTGCCTCGCTGCGGGATCCTGTTGACCACTTTTTTGATGCGGTCATGGTCATGGCCGAAGACAAGGATGTTCGCCGTAACCGGCTGGCCTTGCTGGGCCAGATTGCAGCCCTGTTTGGCAAACTGGCCGATTTTTCCAAGCTGTCGACATAAAAAAGGTACAGGGAGGCGCTTGCGCGCCAGGCGCAGGGTAAAAGGCTAAAGGTTAAAGGCAAAAGGATAAAAGGGGCAGGCAGTTGCAGCTGATTGCGCTGATTGAGTAGGTTTATATAAACTCGGGCTGAACATCCAACGTCAAATGAAAAAAATATAGTCGGAGGCCATCATGGCGTATGAATCTGAAAAAGATAAAGTGCTCAAAAAGTGGAAGAGTGAAGAAACCGGTCTTATGATTTCTATCAATCGGTACGGCGAGGGAGAACCAAAAGTGCAGATCGGCCCGCGGATACTGCTGAAAAAAGACGGCAGCGACCGGGCTCCCGTGAAAGCCGGTCGGCTGACCATGGAAGATCTTCTGTGGCTCTATGATATCATCGATGACGTGAAAGATGAGATGACAAAACACGCAAGGCCGGAATAGGCGCTACGCGCCAGGATAAAGCCAAAGGTTAAAGGTCAGAAGGCCACAAGGCTGGGAAGCC
>JAOZSC010000498.1 GCA_029939875.1 Desulfobacterales bacterium | reverse complement strand
CAACAGCAAGAAAATGGCATAGGTAGATATAAAAAAACTTTTTTTTCCCATTTTCGCCCTCCCCTTAAAATAAGAAAGCCACCAAAGATTATACCCCTTTCGTTGGAGTCATTTACCTTCGTGGCTTTAATTGTATAATTGCTTTTTTCAGTATCCCTGCCTTCAGGCAGACATTGATATATTTTTACAGGAAAGCGGCTGAAGTTGTCAAGTCAAATCAACCTATGTTTGTGGATCTGCCACGGCCCGATTGGCTGTCAGTTTCTAAATGCATTTTTTGTCTTGACAACATATTTTCATTTTTATATGACGTAATACGTTATATAAAAATACCACGCTGAAATGGTTCACCACCGATGAATGAGAAATCGTTATTGCGCATCAGTGAGCTGTCAAACCGGGCCGGTGTTACCCCCCGGACTGTACGGTTTTATATTCAGCAAGGACTGCTGCCGCAACCAGCCTACAAACGAAAAAACATGGCTCTTTATAGCCCAAAGTGCGTCGATCAAATTCGGGCCATCAAAAGAGCACAAACCGAACGCTTCCTGCCCCTGGTCATGATCCGCAAAATGCTGGAACAAAGCCGGTATGACTATTCGGTGCTGGAACTTGCCACAGACCTGTTCACTCTTAACCCCGCTGAGATCTTAAAAACGAAATCCCACTCCGGTCAGCGGAAGCGGCCCCCTGTTCCGCCGGACATCATCGCCTATCTTTCCAAAAAAAATCTCATTCAACCGGTTAAAAACGGACCAGACGGCGTGGTTTTCCCGGCAAATGATCGGCAGTTGCTGGAGCTGTTATCCCTGTTTCACGATAACGGCGCTGACTGGCCTTATTTGATGACGTCGCTGGACGGCATTCAGAGCCTGGTGGGTGAAATTGTCGCCCTGGAGTTCAGCGGTCTGATCAGCCTGATCATGAACAATCCCACCGAAAACTTTTACGATCTGCTGGCACTGGAAGAACAAACCCTGCAGTCGGTGATTAACAAGGCCCGACAAAATGCCCTTAAAAACCTGGTAAGCCGTTATAAACAAGAACTGGATAACGCTTTTCTTGCCTCGGCGGATGAAGGCTTCGCCGTGCAGGCTGAAACCATTGCACCGGATTTGAAAAAACTTGAAAAACAACTGAAGTCGCGACCGCATGACATCCGGCTTTTGAATGACCTGGCCCTTGGCTACAGCTGTCTCGGTGATCTGAACAGCTCCTTGCGGTATTTGCGCCGGATAAAAAAAATAGCACCTGACGACCTGGAGACATGCGTGCGCTGGATATGGTACCGGCGCTTTTCCCGCCAGTCCAATGCCCAGATACGTTTGAAAATCCAGCTCCAAAACCTGGTGCAGGCTAACCCGGATTACCCCATCGGCCGGGCGTTTATGGCCATCTGGTATGCCTTTGATATTCAGGATACGGATGATCCCAATGAAACATTTCGGCTGATGAACCTTTGCCTGCAGGAACTGGAGGCGGTAGAAAAACAGATGCCCGAAGACCCGCATGAACAGGCTCTAATTCACTATATCAAAGGTAGGATTTACATGTACTTTCCCCCCTCGGCCAACAACCTTGAAGACGGCCTGCAGGCCTTTGAATGGATTAAACAGCACCGCAAAGATATTGACAGATATTATGCCGCCCAAAAGACCTTTTTCCCCAAATGGTTGTGGCCCAACCTCAATTATTTCCTGGGAATTTCATATATTCGTACCGGACGGCATCGGCAAGCTTATGACCTGCTGTGTCAGGGACGCCAATACAAATTGCAGCCGCCGTACCGGGAGCGTCTTGAAGCGGCCATTGAGACGGCCCGACCTGCCACTCTCCCGGCGACCGCAAAGATGCCTGAATAACTCACCCGCTGATATGAAAAGAGGACCTGAAATGACCGATAGAGCTTACTGGGATGAGAAAATGGCGACCATCAGTGCCGATGCACTGGAGGCCCTTGAGACCGAAGCACTGAAAAAGCAGCTGGCTTATGTATATGAAAAATCGCCGTTTTACAAAAAAAAATTCGACGATGCCGGCGTTCATCCGGATGATTTCAAAAAACGGGACGATATCCAAAGATTCCCCCTGACGACCAAAGATGACCTGCGCCGCACCCAGGAAGAAGTGGGCGGTCTGGGGGGGCACCAGTGTGCGCCCATCGACAAGATCGTCCGTGTGCAGGGCACTAGTGGAACTACCGGCCGGCCGTTATATATCGGGCTGACCCGCAATGATGTGGATCAATGGAACGAATTGTTCGCCCGCCACGCCTGGACCGGTGGGTTGCGCCCGGATGACGTCATGATCAACCCGGCCAATTTTACGCTTTTTGTCGGGGGGCTTTCCGAATGTTCCGGCGCAGAGCACCTGGGAGTCACGGTGATCCCCGCACCTTTTGTCAGTACCGGCATGGATAAATTCATGGGCCTCATTCAGGACTTTCGGCCCACCGTGCTTTTTTCCACTCCCTCGGCCACCCATTTCATCGAAGCGGTGGTGCGCGAAAAACTAGGCGTCGAGCCGAACCAGCTGGGTTTTAAAAAGGGATTCCTGGCAGGCGAGGCCTTGAGTGAAGAAGAACTGAGCATGAAAAAATCCCGGAATTTCGGCAGGG
>JAOZSC010000497.1 GCA_029939875.1 Desulfobacterales bacterium | reverse complement strand
TCGGCTTTGCCGGCCGGCCGGCCGGTTAAAATTTCAATGCCCTCTTCAACCGTTGATACCGTGTAGACGTGAAATTTCTTGCGCTTGACGGCATCGATGACTTCTTTTTTCAGCATGAGGTTTTTTTGGTTGGTCCGGGGTATCATCACTCCCTGCCGGCCGGTGAGGCCTTTGCTTTTGCAAACTTCGAAAAATCCCTCGATTTTTTGATTGACCCCGCCGATGGCCTGAATTTTTCCCTTCTGGTTGACCGAACCGGTGACGGCAATACCCTGGCGGATGGCAACGCCCGACAGGCTGGAAATAATGGCATACAATTCGGTGGACGAGGCGCTGTCGCCGTCGATGTCGCTGTAGCTCTGCTCAAAGGTGATGCTGATGGCCAGGTTGAGGGGCGCTTGCTGGGCAAAGGTTCTTCCCAGGTAGCCGGTGAGAATCAGCACCCCCTTGTCATGGGTTTTACCACTGAGTTTGGCCTCCCGTTCAATGTTAATGACCCCTTCTTTGCCCATGAAAGCTTCGGCCGTAATGCGGGTGGGGCGGCCGAAGGAAAATGAGCCGATCTGGTAGACAGCCAGGGCGTTGACCTGGCCCACCACCCGGCCGCTGACATCGACCATGATGGTTCCATCCAGAAAGGATTCATGAGTTTTTTCTTCATACAGGTTGTAACGGAAGCGATGTTCATTGAAGGCGGTGACCACGTACTTGTCGGAAACCAGCCGGGCCTTGTTTTTGCGGGCCCAGTAGTCGGCTTCCTGCAAAATGCCCAGCAGGGGACCGAAGCGAATTGACAGCTTGTCCTTGTCGGCTACGGATTTTTCCCCGAACTCCACGATTAGCGCCACGGCTTTGGGTGTAAACGGCAAAAGCTTTTCTTCCCGGCATACCCGGGCAATGAAACGCGCGTAAAGCTGAACCGTTTCCGGGTTTTTCCCCACCTCGGAATCGAAATCGGCCCGGACCTTGAAAATTTTATTGAATTTGGGGTCGTAATTCTGCAGCACTTCAAAGGCCTCGTAATTTCCCAGCAGGATGACCTTGACTTCCAGTTCGATGGGTTGGGGACGCAGCGAGACCGTTCCGAAACCCGTCTCTTCGGTGATATCCTCGATGAACAGGCATTTGGTCTGCAGGGCCCGCTTGAGTGTTTCCCAGACCAGGGGATTCATCAGCACGGATTCCATGTCCATGATCAAAAAGCCGCCGTTGGCGTTCAACAGAGAACCGGCCTGGACCATGGTGAAATCCGTGGTGACGGTTCCCATGATGGCGCGTTTTTCAATGCGTCCAAAAACATTGTGATAGGTGGGGTTGGTTTCAAAGATGACCGGGGCGCCCTTTTGCGATGCCCGGTCGGTTAATGCATTGACCCGGTAGCGCTGAAGCTTGGATTTGGGCTGCAAAAAGAAGATGCTCTCGTCGGTGGATTTGGTCTCCTCCGGCGCCACAAAAAAATTCACATTATCGACAATGTCCTGTTCGACCTGTGACAGGTGGTCAAGAATTGCGGGCCGTTTTTTGAACTCGGCCCTGATTTTTTCCAGGCGCGATTGTACGATGGAAAGCGTGATTTTATCCATCAATTTTTCCACGTCCGCATGCAGGGCGTTGTTAAGCTTGTCAACCTCCATCGACGCGATTTCGATCTGTGCCTGGGTTTGCCTGATATTGTCCTCGATTTCAGACTGGGCGGCTGTTGAAAGACTGCTGAATTCTTCGGGTGTCATCGGCTTGCCATCCACAACCGGCACGGTTTCAAAGGCGCTTTCAGTGCGGGTGATCTGCAGGTTGTGGTTGACGGCAAATTTTTCGATTTTTTGAAACAGCCGGTTTTGCCGGTCGGCATAGCGGCTTTTGATCGCTGACAAGCGCTTCAGGTAGCCTTCGCCCTCAAAGGCCTTGGGCAGGGCTTTTTTCAAATCTTCGATGAATTTATCCATCTTGCGACTGAACTGGACGGCCCGGCCGCTGGGCACGGCGATGGCCCGGGGCCGGAATTCATCTTTAAAATTGTTGACCAAACACCAGTCATCCGGTTTGGTCAGCCGGGCGGCGTGACGGTTGACCAGGTCGCGCACAATGGTGGATTTGCCGGTGCCTTCCAGCCCGGTGACAAAAATATTGTAGCCAGAACTTTTCATGTTCAGCCCGAACTCGATGGCCCGCACCGCCCGCTGCTGGCCGATGACCTCATCCAGGGGTTTGATCTGGGAGGTGTTCCTGAACTTGAATACATGCGGATCGCAAATGCAGCGCAGATCGGAAGCTTTCAGTTCGTTGGGGGGCATGGGAAGTCCTCGTTGCTTGGTGTTAAATGGTCTTTTTCCCGCTGGGCTGCGTTCTCCGCGGGTTTCCAGCTTTCAAGCCCGCCGAAGATGGAATTTGCGGCCTTTCATTATGCGAGAAACGTTTTCACCTCGGCCGATGCTTCCGGGTCAGTGCTTTGTAATACTGCGGCTGGCGGTCTGAGACGACATCATTGAGCGCATTGAATGCTTTGTCCCGGGCGCGGAGCGGATAAATTTTACAGCACAACACTTCATCGCCGCTGGCACCTGCCGTCTTAAGAACACGGCCGCTGATGTCATAAATGGCAGATTTGCCCTGAAAGGTCAATTGCTCGTT
>JAOZSC010000496.1 GCA_029939875.1 Desulfobacterales bacterium | reverse complement strand
AACGCGCGGTTCCTTTGCTCTTCGGGCAAATTGTCGTATTTTTCCTTGTAAACATCAACTTTTTGCCGGTAGGGCTCCGGAATTTTGGAAAGATCATCCACGTAAAAGATCCTTCCCTGGTCGTCGACATACCGGTAAAACTCCGACCGCAAATCCGCCGGGAAACACAACCAGCAGATCAAAAGGATCAAACACAGCCAAAAAGTATTAAGTATTGGTTTCATATTAAGCGGGCCAACCTCAACTTTTAGGAATCTACGGCCCTTCCAACCAGTGAACGATCGAATTGGCATAGTAAGCAAGGATATCATATTCTTCGGGCACGGCCCTGTAAATCCCGCCGGATTCAATCACCAGCCGCCTTAGCTTCAGCATGGTCAGCGCATTTAATATGGTTTGCACACGGCTGCTGCGCGTGGTCAGATAAATGGGAGCACCACGGGTCTGCAATCGTTCAATCAGCCGGTCCACATGGTTTTCGACCTCTTCAGCGCTGAGCCCAGCCGTACCGGCGTCTTTCATCACGGCACTGACCAGCGGCACCGGTAGCACCGGAATAACTTTTTTAATGTCCGCCATGAGATGGCCGGCTATTTTTTCTATTTCTTCAAACCTGGCATCACGTGGCATCCGGCTGAAATCGATATTGCGCCGGCGGCAGTATTCGCGCATGGAAAGCTGCGGACCAAAATTGACGCATGCATATCCGAAGCGCTGCCAGCGGCTAATGGTCATCAGGATAAGACTGCGCAGGATAAATCGAAAGGTGGTTTTGGCAGCGAACCATCCGCTGCGTTTCGGAGCCAGAGGATCCAGCGCCCGCAGCAGACTGCGGTCTTCCAGTGTACGGTCATAATTGATCCCCACCGGAATGAATACAATGTTGCGATCCTGTTGCGGGGCGTAATTGCGCAGCATGTAATCCAAAATACCCAGTCTCGGGTCCCGCAGAAAGCCGTCGCGACTAAGCCCACCTTCGGGGAAAACCGCCTGGCAAACGCCTTCCCGGGTAGCCATGTAGATATAACGCTCCAGTACCCGCCGATACAGGGGATTGCCCGACTTGCGGCGTACAAAATACGCACCCATGGAGCGGATCAGGGTTTGCAGCGGCCAGATTCTGGCCCACTCGCCGACGGCGTATGACAATGCTGTTTTTTCCGCCGCCAGAAAGGCCACCAGGATATAGTCCATATTGCTGCGGTGATTCATTACCAAAACCACGGCGGAATCGGGATCCACCTGATTGAGCTGTTCGTTGTCAACCAGACCGATGCGCACCCGGTAAAGCAGCCTGGCAATTTTTTTCGCCAGCCAGTACCCGATGCGAAAATAAAGATAGGCATTAAAGGAGGGGACGATTTCCCTGGCATAGGACGCGACTTCAGCCTGAACGACTTCCCGGGGACAATTTTTCTCTGCGGCCATTTGTTGAACAGCCTCCAGGACCTTGGAATCATAGACGAGTCGATCGATCAGCACCTGGCGCTTGGTAATCTGGAAGGGCTTGATCTTAACATCCAGACGGGTGCTGATTTCATCGATCACCCGGTTAATCCGCCGTCGTAAAAACCACCGTGTGCTGGGAATCAATACACGATCCAGCATCGCCCACAGGGCCACGGCCAGCAAAACCAAAAACAGCCAGACGGAAATGGTGATATTAGCGCTCATCATGGCCCTCATCTCTCGAATGAAACTTTTTTAAAGTAACAGCTTGCCACTAAGGCACTAAGACACGAAGAGATTATATCTATAATCATTTACCATCAAAGTTTCGTGTTTGATCAATCCATCCGCTTTTCAGGCCGGCAGCGGTACCTGCACCCGAACCCAGATCCCGGTTCATACTGCCTTGCACATACCCCTCAAGGTCCGCCGCCACGTGGGTAAACCCGATGCGTTTGAGTTGGGCCACAACTTTTTCCCGCACCTCGTGTTTTAGCAGCAATTGCATGTCACCGGGATCCACCTCGATTCTGGCCGTCCGGCCGTGATATCGGACCCGGCAGGTTCTGAATCCGAGGCCCAGAAGGACATCTTCGGCCCGCTCCACCATATTGAGGGCGGCGGGGGTTATCGACGTTCCGTATGGAATGCGCGAGGCCAGACAGGCCATGGACGGCTTGTTCCAGGTATTTAAATTTATTTCCCGGGAAAACCGCCGGATCTCATCCTTGCCCAGCCCGGCCTCCACCAGCGGAGCGGCGACTCCCATTTCCTCGGCGGCTTTCAAACCGGGCCGGTAGTCACCGAGATCATCCACGTTGGCGCCATGGGCCACCCGGCAGATGCCCATCTGTGAGGCAATGTTCAATATCTCAGTCAGTACGTGCTTTTTGCAGATGTAGCATCGATCTTTGGAATTGGCCACAAAATCGGACAGCTTCATTTCACCGGATTTTACGATGACGTGTTCAACCCCCAGGCGGCGTGCGAACTCAGCCGCCGCCTTTTTTTCACGTACCGGATGCACCGGCGATTCGGCGGTAACGGCTACCACCCGGCCGGTGATTGCCTGGCAGGCAACTGCCAGCAGAAACGAGCTGTCCACCCCGCCTGAAAAGGCAACCACCAGATGAAAATTCTGAAAATTCTGATCAAATTTTGAGGGCCATATTCTCATTTGAGTG
>JAOZSC010000061.1 GCA_029939875.1 Desulfobacterales bacterium | reverse complement strand
ACTTTTTCGGTGTAAATGGTCGATATTTTCTCGAGTATACGCCGGGCGCCGATAATCTCGACCGCTTCAGGGATGGTGGTGACTTTCATCAGGATGAAGTGATCCGGCAAACGACCTACCCAGTCGATCTGCACCGGTAGTTTCTTTTTCATCATTACATCCAGCTCCACATTCACCACCGTGGGTGTCACCCCCTTTAAAATGATGCCCGGTGGCAGGGAAATGCTTTTGCGGGTAATGGAAAAAGTGTTCAGCCCCGCCTTGGCTTGCCTCAGATCCAGCTTGACCTGCACCTGATCGGGCCTGATGGATTTTATCAGCGCCCCGGAGCCCTCCAGTTCGAGGCTGACGGTGTTTACCGAGGTGCTGACAATTTGCATGGCGGGATTTCGATTGGTATATTCCACCGGAACGTCACGGGAGACCAGGGTGTGGCCTCCCCGGGACACACCGAACCACAATCCGGTGATAAAAACGATGGAAAACAGGGCGGCGGCCACCAGTTGCAATTTTTCTCTGCGCGCAGCGCGCCCTCTGCGGACGGCCACGCCCAGGTGCTCCTGCAGGATCTGCTCGAGCCGACGTTTTTGCTTGACCTCTTGCAAACCGGAATTGCGCGCCACCACCACATCGCCTCTTTCCTCGGAAACCGCGATCACCAGGGCGTCACTTACCTCCGCCAGGCCCAGGGCCGCCCGGTGCCGGGTGCCGTAATAACTGGGGATATCGTCCCGGCGTGACAGGGGCAGGATGGCAGAGACCTGGACAATTTGATCTCCCCGGATAATGGCCGCGCCATCATGAACCGGATTGTTCGGCCAGAAAATGCTCAGGATCATTTCTTTGGAAATCTGGCCGTTCCAGGCAATTCCGCCCTGAATGACTTCTTCCAGGTCTTCTTTGCCGGGAAAAACGAGCAGCGCACCGCACTGGTTGCGGGCCATTTCGCGAACGCTTTGAACAAGAGTTTCGATCACCGAAAAAACCGTTTTTGATGAAACCCCCCACAGGATGGATCTTAAATTACGGGCCTGTAAAACACTGCGAATTTCAGTGCGAAAAATCACAATAATGATAAAGGCACCCAGGGCGACAATTCCCTGAACCACCCAGCTGGTGACGATCAGTCCCAGGGAAACGGCGACCTGCTGGAAAAACCACAAAAGGGCCATGCCGATGAGCACCCGAAAGGCATTGGTGCCCCTGAAAAGAATATAAAATCGAAAAAGGATGTAACTGACCAGGCCGATGTCGACGATGTCCTGCCAGCGAAGACTGGCAATAAAGTAAATCAACTTGTCCATAACCGATTATTCCGTGATGCTGAACCGCAAAACATCAAGCACATTGCCCTGGGAATCGACAATTTCCACCCGCCAGGGACCGATATCCTCCACGCGAAACTGGATACTGCTGTAAGCTGACCAACGGGGAGGCTTGAGAGTGAGTTTTATTTTGGCGCTGGGCCGCTCCCGGTGAAGCCAGCGGTGATAAATAACCGTTTTTTCACGCACCGGATCAAAGGATGTAAAACAGATGGCCTTGCGCCGTTCAATGGAAAAAACGGTGGTCGAATTCTGGGGGCTGCTGCCCTGGATTTCTTCACACATCACCGCCTTGATCAGGGCTATTTTTCCCTTGATGGCTATAGCACTGTCGCCCGCCCCAGCTGGCCCGGACGCAGTCAAAACCAGTAGTAGACCTGTAATTACCGCTGTCAGTGACGCAACACTACGATGTTTATCCATGTTTCCATCTCTGCCTGATCGCTGCAACTGTCAGGCCGGTGACATCAATTGAGAATTTTCAACCCTGTACCCTTTTTAACCCAAGTTATCGTTATATTTTGAATCTTTTTCAAGAAAAAACGCAAAAAATTTTGCAAATGAGGTGCATTTTCGGGTATTGTTACCTGTTAATGGGCATTTTGCGGCTCTTCAACAATACAATCACCGTAAAAACTCCTTTGCCCGAAGGAGGGACTCGATTTCTATGGACCAGGAACATCAATTGACACAAAATCCGGTACCGGGAGCGCGGGTGGTGAAATTCTGCGGCGATACGGTGACCTTCACCCTTGGCCTGGCACATCCTGAAAACGGGACGGCCTGGGTGCGCACCAATATCGGTCGGGCAGCCATCATTCGCCGGGAAATTATCCGACAGGTGGACAAAGAGCAAACCCCCCTTGGCCGCGGCTGGTTCGACATTCCCATGAAACGCCTGGATGCGCGTACATTTCAGGCAATCCTGCCCTTGTGCGAATGCGGCCATTTTGAAGCCAAGTGTTTCTTTTCGCCGCAAACGCGGCAGACACCAATCTGGCCGGCAGGACCCAATACCGCGGTTAATGTGGATCGCGCCACCGCCTGCTGTGCGAATATTATCTACAACGCCTTCGTACGGCAGTTCGGCCCATACAAGGCCGGCGGTCAAATCCAGACAGCCCCCGAAGAAAAAATTGTCGATAACCTTGACAAACAAGGTTACACGGTGATCCCCCCGTCAGGAACCTTTCGGGATCTGATCACCGAGCTGGATTTTATTTTTGGCACCCTGGGATGCACCATCCTGATGCTGCTGCCGATTCATCCCACCCCCACGACTTACGGCCGCATGGGCCGCTTCGGCAGCCCCTATGCGGCGTTGAGTTTTACCACCGTAGACCCGGCCCTGGCCCGGTTCGATCCGCGTGCCACGCCCCTGGAGCAGTTCATCGAGCTGGTGGATGCCGTTCACCAGCGCTGCGGCCGGATCTTTATCGACATTGCCATCAATCATACCGGCTGGGCAGCGGATCTTCACGAAAGCCATCCCCGGTGGCTGGCCCGTGATCCAGAGGGCAAAATCGAGGTCCCCGGCGCCTGGGGGGTAAGCTGGGAAGATCTTACCCGGCTGGACTACCGCCACCAGGATCTGTGGCAGTACATGGCCGATGTTTTCCTGACATGGTGCGGCCGCGGCGTGGACGGGTTTCGCTGCGATGCCGGCTACATGATTCCGGCAGCAGCCTGGAAGTACATTGTGGCCAGGGTCCGCGACTGCTATCCGGATACGGTCTTTTTACTGGAGGGGCTGGGCGGAAAAATTGCGGTAACCCGGGAGCTGCTAAACACTGCTAATTTAAACTGGGCCTACTCGGAACTGTTTCAAAATTACGACCGCGGTCAAATCGAGAACTACCTGCCGCAAGCCATTGATATTTCAGCCACTGACGGCATTGCCGTGCATTTTGCCGAAACCCATGACAACCCTCGGCTGGCAGCGCGTTCCCAGCGCTACGCCCGCATGCGTACGGCCCTGTGCGCCCTTTTTTCCTGCCAGGGAGCCTTCGGTTTTGCCAACGGGGTGGAGTGGTATGCCACCGAAAAAATCGATGTGCACCGCTGCCCGTCGCTGAACTGGGGAGCCCAGCCCAACCAGGTGGAACACCTGCGACGACTCAGTTGTCTGCTTAAAACCCATCCGGCCTTCGGCGCCCGGACCGAGCTGAAAATGATCCAGGCCGGCGAAGGCAACCACATCGTTTTGCGACGCCGGCATTTGCCGACGGGCAAACAGCTGGTGATCGTCGCCAACCTGGACGACGACCATCCCACACCGTGCGCCTGGACGGCGGAGCCGGTAGACATGGAACCGACCCATTTTTTCGATCTGCTTTCGGCCGCCCGGATTACCGTTTCCCACGCCGATGGCCGGCACACCTGCACGTTGGCTCCCGGCCAGGTCGTGTGCCTGACCACCGATGAAACGGACCTGGCGACGGTGCAGCCGATACCGGCGGCCTCGTTCGCCCTGCCCGTACAAACGGAACACCAGCAGCTGCGTGCCTGGGCACTTGAGGTGGTTACCTATTATAACGGTACCGGCAATCTTGAAAATCTTGACCCGGACCATACCGCCAGTCAATTGAAAAAAGATCCGCTGGCTTGCTGCGCCCGGTTGAATCCCTTCAGCGCTGAAACCCGGGTCATCACCTGGCAGTGGCCCCGGGATCTGCACCGGGAGGTCATGCTGCCGCCGGGGCATTTCCTGCTGGTGCAAGCGCAGACGGCTTTTCGCGCGCGCCTGGAAAACAAACGACAGACACTGTCGACCCGGGACAGCTTGCCGGATGCCGCAGGGGTTCATTTTGCCCTGTTCGCCCCGACGGATCCTGCCCCGGTCGCCCGCGCGCTTACCCTCAGGTTATCCGTCTATTCACCGGACGGCTGTCGGCATGAAACCGCGCCGGTGCGGGTGCTGCCGTCGCCGGAAAACGCACAGGTCAAACGCATCTTTTCACGTTCCGAAGTGCTGCAAAAAAAACCGCTGCTGCTCGGCACCAACGGGCGGGGCGCCATGCTGCACATACAGGCTTGCTGGGGCCAGCTAAGCAGCCGCTACGATGCCCTGCTGGCGGCTAACATCAGTGATCAATTCCCCGTGGATCGCTGGGTCATGTTCACCCGCTGCCGCATCTGGGTGGTTTTCCAGGATTTTTCCCAGGCCCTTAACACCGACTGTCTGCAGGCATTTGCCGTAGGCGACGACGGTGCCGGGTATTGGCGCTATCATGTTCCCACCGGCCAGGGCGAACACGTCATCATCACCGTGGGAGTTAAAATGACTGCTGCCAAAAACAGCGTTCAGCTTTTTTTTCATCGTCACCGCAGCACCGGTGCTGCCGACCGGCTGGACGATTCCCGTGCGGTGCGTCTGATTTTGCGACCGGACGTCGAAAACCGAAATTTTCATGAAACCACCAAAGCCTATACCGGCCCCGAAGAGCGGTGGCCGCACAGCATCACCGACACCGCCGCCGGCTTTGAATTCACACCGGACCCCGACCACCATCTGAGAATGCAGGTCAGTGCCGGTATTTTTGTCCGGGAACCCCACTGGCAATACATGGTCCACCGGGCCGTGGATGCCGAACGCGGCCTGGACCCGGATTCGGACCTGTTCAGCCCCGGATATTTTACATCCGATCTGACCGGCGACGGAACCATCACATTGACGGCGCACGTCAACGCCGGCGATGGCAGCGAAGTTGCCAACACAACCCCGTTTACCCGCCATGTGCAGGGTCCTTTTGGGTCCATTAAAAGCCGCGGCGCCGACCCCCCGGCGGTGCTCACCCGGGCGCTGGATGATTTCGTGGTCGCCCGCGGTGATCTCAAATCCGTTATTGCCGGGTATCCCTGGTTTCTCGACTGGGGCCGGGACGCCTTGATTTTTGTTCGCGGCCTGATCGCTGCCGGCCGGACCCGGACCGCCCGGGCGATCCTGAAACAGTTCGGCCGCTTTGAACAGCAGGGCACCCTGCCGAACATGATCCGCGGCAACGATGCGGCCAACCGTGACACCAGCGATGCTCCCCTGTGGTTCATCATCGCATGCCGTGAACTCATACAGGCGGAAAATACCGATGATTTTCTGCAAACCGACGCCGACGGACGCACCATCGGCCAGATCCTGGTTTCCATCGCCAGGTCCTATCGAGACGGCACTCCCAACGGCATCCGGGTGGACCCGGAGACCGGGCTGGTTTTCAGCCCGGCCCATTTCACCTGGATGGACACCGATCATCCCGCCGGCAGTCCCCGGCAGGGCTACCCGGTTGAAATCCAGGCACTCTGGTACGCGGCCCTGCAGTTTCTATCAACGATCGACACCCCCGGGCACTGGCAGGCGTCAGCCAGCCGGGTGCGCGAGTTTATGGGAAAACTGTTCTGGCAACCGGAACGCGGATACCTGTCAGACTGCCTGCATGCCGATCCCGGACAATCCGCCACCCGGGCGGCGGCCGACGACGCCCTGCGACCCAACCAGCTGCTGGCCATCACCCTGGAAGCCGTCGAGGCTCAACGGATCGGCCGCCCCATGCTGCACGCCTGCCAGTCGCTGCTGGTGCCGGGCGCCATCCGCAGCCTTGCAGATCAGCCGGTGCAGTATCCCATGGCGGTCATCCATCATGGCAAGGCGCTCAACGATCCCCATCACCCTTACCAGGGGCACTACATCGGCGATGAAGACACCCGGCGCAAGCCCGCCTATCACAACGGCACCGCCTGGAGCTGGCTGTTTCCGTCCTTTTGTGAGGCCTGGGCGCTGGTATACGGGGAGCCGGGCAGGCAAACCGCCCGGGCCTGGCTGACCAGCGGCGTGGACCTGGCCTCGAAGGGCTGCCTGGGGCATATCCCTGAAATTTTAGACGGAGATTTTCCCCACACCCTGCGTGGATGCGATGCCCAGGCCTGGGGCGCCAGCGAATTGCTGCGGGTGTGGAAAAAACTCGATGAAAGATGAACACTGAAAGAATGCTGATCATCGAATGGTGAATAAAAAAAAGGAAAGCTCTCCTGTGTGTACCTATTGAATTCATATTTATGACAAAAATCCAAATAGTATCTCAGCCATTTTATGTAATGGTTACGATATCTTTGATCTACTTTGCTTTTGACCAACAGGTTCTTAAACTGTTCAATCAATGCTACCGGTAGCTTCTTCATTGCGCAGCCTCTTTCTGTTTATCATCGGTGTTTTGACCTGTTAAACAGAAGTTTCAGAGATAAACACCGCTTTTGGCTGCGAGCCCTTAGCCGGCCTGGGTTTAGGTAAGGCAATTCTGACGCAATTCTGGGGACAGTACAATTCTGGGAATTCTGGACAATTCCGGGGACAGCAATTCCGGGCAATTCCGGGGACAGGCAATTCCGGGGACAGTATATTTATTTCTTGACTTGAATGCACCATCGGCCATATGGTCTTTCCATGGCAAGAATCGCAAGAGTGGTGGCGGAAGGCATGCCGCACCATATTACCCAGCGTGGAAACAGGCGACAGAAAACCTTTTTTTCAGATGAGGACTACGCCGCCTATAGTGATCTCATGGCACTATGGTGTCGGAAATATGGTGTGGATATATGGGCCTATTGTTTGATGCCGAATCATATTCATCTGATTGCCGTGCCTGCAAAGAAGGAGAATCTCAGGCTGGCCATCGGGGAGGCGCATCGCCGCTATACCCGTCGTATCAATTTCAGGCAAGGCTGGCGTGGACATTTGTGGCAGGAGCGGTTTTCTTCTTTTGTGATGGAGGAGCGTTATCTGCTGGCATGTACCCGGTATATTGAGAACAACCCTGTTCGCGCAAAACTGGTTGGGCAGCCGGAGCAATGGACCTGGAGCAGCGCTGCCGCCCATATATCCGGTCAAAATGATAAACTGGTAAACGTAGAACCCCTGCTTTCGATCATCAACGGCGACTGGCGGGATTTTTTGGCGGGAGCACTATCGTCGGCGCAGCTTGCGGACATCCGCAAGCATGAGCAAACAGGTCGTCCCTTGGGCGAGGTATCTTTTGTGTCGCACTTGGAACACTTGCTTGGCAGGCAATTACAACCCCGAAAACCCGGGAGAAAACCAAAAAAGAACAATAATTAATATACTGTCCCCGGAATAAGTCGGAATAACCCGGAATAAGACATATTTGCTAACAGGTTGACACCTATAATGGATACCATTATAATATGACCCATGATAAGAACCTTTAAGTGTGCTGGTACTGAGGATATTTTTGATGGTAAGGCATCTCAAGCAGCTCGAAGATGCTGTCCTCAATCTATTTGGCCGGTTGCTCGACGGAAGTTAGATCAAATCAACCGAGTTGGAGAGATTAATGAACTTAAAGTGCCTCCTGGTAATCGCCTGGAGCGTTTGAAAGGCGACCGGGAGAATCAATACAGTATCCGCATGAATCAGCAATACAGAATTTGTTTTACATGGGAGAAAGGCCATGCCTACGAGATCGAAATCACAGATTACCACTAATGTTGGGAGGCGGTTGCCTCGAAATCGTCCTCCGACACATCCTGGGGAGATGCTTTTCGAAGAATTCATTAAGCCGCTTGACCTTACACAAGCGGAACTAGCTCGTCGTCTGGGCGTTTCTTACCCTCGTTTGAACGAAATTATTAAAGGCAGACGTTCGGTAACTCCGGATACGGCATTGCGACTGTCCCGTGTTTTGGGTATGTCTGCAGATTTCTGGCTGGGCTTGCAACAGGATTGGGATCTTTGGCATGCAATGAATAGCCTTGAAGCAAAACAAATTAAGCGCCTGAAACCAATTCCCAGAGATCAACATTCTTTTGCATAACCTCTATATGGCCTTCGGTTGTCAAGGAAAAAACGACTCCCATAGATCGGAACGCTAAAATAAATGAATAAAACTTCCGTCTTCGAATCAGATTTCTTTACAAACGACTCGTAGATTCCGGCTTTCGTCTTCTATCGTAAGCGTCAGAGCGATTTTAAACGCGTCTGCACCAAACACATCTATAGAAATTAACTGAACAGTCAAAGCGTTCTTTGACAATCAGCGTGCCACCATTGGGTAGCTTCAGAATATATTTCGGTACCCTTATTCCGGCGCAATCAAAGCCAACCGGCTTGTCTGCCAGCAGCAAGGCATCCAGTTAGGGCGTCACTCGGAATTCCGGAATTCTGGGCTGGGAATTCTGTCCCCGGAATTCAAAAGTTGAGCAGACGGCGTGAAGATAGCGGTTTTACGTGAAAGCCGTGCAAAATCGACATTTATTTGGGCCGCTACTCACTTCCGCGTTATGCCCCCCTTTCTGAACAATTCGCTTGACATATTACGTTACGCGTAATACTATCCGCATATGATCAAATCATTTGCCTGTCGAGATACCGAAAAACTGTTTGACGACTTACGCGTTCGCCGTTTTCAATCCTTCGAGAGGCAAGCAAGAAAAAGACTCATGGTACTTCATGCCGCTCCTAGCCTTGAAGCATTGATGCTAAATCCGGGCAACATGTTTCACTCTTTAAAGCGAGATAGAAAAGGACAATACGCTATTAGTGTCAATAAACAATGGCGCGTCTGTTTTGAGTGGCAGGATGGAAATGCATATAATGTTGAAATTATCGATTATCATTGAGGCATGATTATGAATACAAAAAAACTTCTTGATCCGATAACTCCAGGTGAAATCTTACGCGAAGATTTCATGGAACCACTTGATATCAGCATAAATCAACTTGCTCGGGATCTTTCTGTACCACCCAATCGGATTAGTGAGATCGTCAACGGGAAAAGATCTATTAGTGTTGATACCGCATTGAGATTGCAGCGCTACTTTGGTGTTGAAGCTCAGTTTTGGCTGAATTTACAGACTGAACATGATCTACGAATGATGAAACGTAAAATTTGGACTGACATTGAGCGACGAATTATTCCGATTAAAACTTCAGAGATACTATCCGAGAATAGCTCCGTGGCATAACAAAACCAGTGGAGCCGACGGCGTGTAGTTCGCGGGTTTTCGTAAAAGGCCGTGAGGAATTCCTGTCCCCGGAATTGACGAATTATTATCATCATTCCATAGGAATGGTGGGATTTTTGATGTGTTTATAATTTATCAGACCCGCCCAAGAGGTGGGTTTTCTATTTCTGTCTCATGGGATTAGTCTCAGTTAATGGAGGTAGTATGAAGAAAATAGTAGTTTTCGGTAAACCCGGTAGTGGTAAATCCACTTTAAGTAAAAATCTGGCATCAGCTACAGGCATAAAATTGCATGCATTAGATTCAATTGTATATAAAAAGAATGGCGACCTGGTAGATCGAAAGACGTACGATGAGGAACATGAAAATATACTATCCTCTGATTGTTGGATTATTGACGGTTTTCAGCCAATTGAGTCATTTTACAAACGACTGGATGTAGCTGATACATTGATCTATATTGAATTGCCATATATTATCAGTTAGTGGTTAGTGACAAAGCGTTTTTTAAAAGGGTTGGTTGTCAAGCCCGAAGGTTGGCCTGATGGTAGCTCAATTTTAAAAGGAACTTTGGAAAGCTATAAAGTGTTAAAACTTTGTCCAAAGTTTTGGGATGATGGTTTTATGCAAAAATTAGAAAAAATATCGACTAACAAATCTTTATATG
>JAOZSC010000495.1 GCA_029939875.1 Desulfobacterales bacterium | reverse complement strand
TGCCGTCACATTGTCCACAAAGGTATCCCCGTTATGGGTCATGGGATCACCCGGTGTTCCGCTCCAGGAGTACGTGATATTTTCGATATTATCGGTAGCCAGACCGCCATCCATATCGTAATCCAGAGTGAAATGCATGGTTTTGTCGGTGGCCTCTTCAATGCCGGCACTGGTCATCCCTGTGGGATCCAGGCCCGCCATCATAATTTCTTCGGCCATGTACGCCACGGCGGCGCGTGCGACCTGCTGGACTTCGGCGGCGACATTCTGGGTCGTATAAGAGCGCGTCTGGATGGCATAGACCCCGTAAATAGCGGCCAATACAATCGAAGCGATGAACAGGGCCACCATGATTTCGATCAGTGTAAATCCCGCTTTTAGCCCTCGGGCAGAATCGAGGATTTTTTTTGATGGCACAAGTTGTAAGCTACTGATTTTCATATTCCGTTTCCCTGGGTGATGGTTTCCAGCTCCACACTGCGGTTCTGTCCCCGCCGGTTCCAGCTGACGGTGACCTGGATTTTACGCGTTTTATTCCCCCCCAATGGGTTGGTCACTGTCCACTCACGAGTGAAAATTCCGTCGGAATCTGTGTCGCCAGCCAGACTGGTTAAATCGCCAGTGTTTTTCAGCTCCTCGATTTTGGCCTTGGCCAGCAGGGTGGCCTGGGTGGTGATGTTGCCCGTGGTATTGTTCTTAACACTCCACAGTTGCATGGAGCCCAGGGCCAGAATGCCGATTGAAAAGATTGCCATGGCAATCAGGGTTTCGATCAGGGTAAAACCTTTGTTGTTACCAGCTAAGATGTAAGTCTCAGGGTCGGTTTTCATATAATAACTCCAAGTTCTAGTGGATAGCGATGTGCCCCAGCCGGTTGAGCTCGAGCGTTCGCTGATCACCGTTGGAATTTACCAACATGACGCTGCCGGGATTGCCAGCAGTCCCCCTGTTATTAAAACACGTACGGTCATCCGTAAAAAAATCTGGGGCACCGAGATTAATGGAGACACCGGCCGGCAGAACCCGGTTGCGGATGCGGCGTTCACCCGAGTCCAATATCCAGTCGCTGTCATTGTCCAAAAAAATTTCGTAGCGATTTTCATAGAATTGAACCGCCGCCGGCACATTATCCTTTACAGCCCGCATCTTGGCCATATTCAAATCCCCTTTAAGGTTGTTGACCGCTCCCCTAAGCTTTGCATCGGCCCGCTCGCCGATCATATTGGGGATGACAAATGCGGCCACCACGGCCATAATTGCAATGACCACCATCAACTCATAAAAGGAAAATCCGGAATTCTTTGATATCGATTTCATTTTGCATCAATCTCCTTGCGAAAGTTTGAATGCACAATTTATGCCATTTTACCCATGAAACCGATCCCCGGAGCGCTCAAGGTTAAAGCCCTGGTCAACAATTCCGTTTTTATAGGCCGCTTATGGGTAAATTCATAATATAACAGTTGCTTAGCCTGTTGATCGGGAGGCCGAAGCACTTCTCGGACTTATAAAAATGTTATCGGCATTCTGATAAAAAAATTGAGCTCGCGCTTGATTAAAAGATGATTTTCTTCAAATTGCTGGATTCAGGCCTAAAATTATTTTAAAACTATTAAAAAAGTTTATAGGAGAAGATTGTTCCTCATTAAACCGGCTCCCGAGGACCCCATCGATACCGCCTGCGGATTCCTGGATGGTGATTTTTCACTTACAGATGATTTGATTAAAGAGCACCAAGCGGAGCTGGCAGATGAGCGAAAAAATCGTCCTTGATAGTTTTGCTTTGGTGAGTTTTTCCCACAGAGAGCCAGGTTGAGAGAAGGTCAAGAAAGTACTATATGGATTAGAACCTGCTAAAGAAAATTTAGAAAGATTGCTAAAATTTGTTCGTCGGATCTGCTTGCCGCACCATGGCGGATAGAACTTCGCGCTCTGCAACACCCGGCAAGATGCCTTCCAGGTCGGCTTCCAGCACGATCACCCCATCCTGGTTTTGATATACCGCTGCCGCCCGGGAACGGCCTTTTTCATCAATTTCGAAAATAGTCAGCTTGCATTCAATGGTATCGCCGAAATAAACCGGTTTTTTAAAGCGAAAATTCATCACCGACGCCAGCCAGCCGCATTGCCCGCCGATTTCCGTCAGCATGCCGGCCACCAACAGTCCGTGGCAAATGCGGCCGTTCAATTTTTTGACCGCCGCGAAACGATCGTCGAAATGCACGGGGTTGTAATCCCTGGTGATTTCAGCGAATTTGATCGTATCCGTTTCGGTAAAGGTGCGCTTGACCGTGAAGCTGTCGCCGACTTTTATGCCGCCGATAGCCTTTTGGCGGATTGCGGACATGAAATCCTCCCATAGTTTTTTTATAAACTTTAGTGTTGCAAAATTGAGGTAAAATCGGGATTATTGGCTTTTAATTCGATATCAATAACAGAATTTACGAATTGAATTCAAGGGGAGGACGAACTTGAAGCGCAATGGCGCCGTCACCTGAAAACCGGTCCGAGCTGGATAGTCTTCTTGCCAATCATATCTACTCCATTCTTTTCTTTGCGGCCGCGATCATCACCCGAGTTATGGTACCATCAGCTCTCTTCTTCAAAGTACTGGACCTGGTACGTCAAGACCTCCAGTCCGGC
>JAOZSC010000494.1 GCA_029939875.1 Desulfobacterales bacterium | reverse complement strand
CCATCGGGGTCATCCCAGAAATAAATCGGCATGGACGGAAACGGCTTGCAGCACACCAGTTCGCCCTGCTCATTGATAATTTCATTACCAAGCTCGTCAAAGGCTTTGACATCCATGGCCAGGCCCCGACACTGCAGCTCACCGGCATAGACCGGGCCCATGGGATTTCCAAGCGCGAAGCAACCGTTGATGTCCGTGCCGCCGGCGATGGAGGCCAGTTGCAGGTTAGACTTAACCTCACGGTAAATAAACTCGAAGTCTTCAATCGACAGCGGAGAGCCGGTGGAAAGCACCGCCCGCAGCGGCGCCAGATCATATGTCTTGCCGGGTTTGACGCCCGCATTCTGCAAGGCGGCAATGTAACCGGCGCTGGTGCCGAAAACGGTTATTTTTTCATCCTGGGCCATTTCCCACAAAGTGCCCGGGTGGGGATGAAAGGGATTGCCGTCATACAGAACCAGCGTGGCCCCGATGGCCAGGGAACTGGTCAGCCAGTTCCACATCATCCAGCCGCAGGTGGTAAAGTAAAAAATCGTGTCGTCGCGTTTCAAATCGGTGTGCAGTATCAGTTCTTTGAGATGATGAATCAGGATGCCGCCACCACTTTGCACCATGCACTTGGGCAGCCCCGTGGTGCCCGACGAATACATGACATACAGGGGATGCTCAAAAGGCAGTTGTTCAAATTCGATCTGCAACCCGGATTGCGAGGCCAGAAACTCCCGGTAGTGCACGGCTTTGGGGACCCGGGAGATGTCCGGATTCTGCTCGGTGTAAGGCACCACGACCACTTTCTCAATCGAAGGCAGCTGTTTTAAAATATCGGCAATGCGTTGCAGAGAGTCGATGGACTTGCCCTTAAAAAAATACCCATTGGCGGTGAACAACACCCGGGGCTTGATCTGTCCGAAACGGTCCAGCACGCCCTTGATGCCAAAATCCGGCGAACACGAAGACCAGGCGGCTCCGATGCTGGCGGCGGCCAGCATGGCAATGATGGACTGGGCCATGTTGGGCATAAATCCCACCACCCGATCCCCGGACTCAATGCCCATGTCCCTCAGGGATCGGGCCAGTCGTGCGACCTCATCGTAAAGCTCGGCGTAGGTCATTTTAACCGCATCCTGGCCTTCACCTTTAAAAATCAGGGCCAGCCGGTCGTCGCGAAAACGCAACAGGTTTTCGGCAAAATTCAGCCGGGCTCCGGGAAACCAGTGGGCGCCCGGCATTTTCGTTACGTCGTCAACCACCTGATCATACGGTTTTGAAGCCATGATATCTGCAAATTCCCACATGGCCGCCCAGAAATCGGCTATATTTTCAACCGACCACTCATAAAGGGCGGCATATTCGCTGAAGTTCTGATTGTGCCTTTCATTGATAAAATTCATAAAACGAAACATGTTTGTTTGCTCGACCTGTTCCGGTGAAGGTTTCCACAATAGCTTGGCCATCTCTATTCCCCCTTGCTGCTGTTAAGTTTCATATTCAGGTGCCAGTTTTACATTCATCCACGGTCGATAGTCAAGATCCGGCCCTAAAAAAAACCGCTTTTGACATACTTTTAGTGCTTGCAGACGGTTCTGATTTTCGTTATCAATGTTTTCTTGTCCACGGGTCCCTGCACGGTGGTACAAAAACCCGTAAAAACCTTGACTAAGGGCTCGCGAAAAAATAACTTCACATTTTAAGCGCCGATGCATCCCGCCTGGCGGCGTTGCGAAAGCTCGGAATATGCCAGATATTCCTGCACTTTCGCGCCTTGCCAGGCAGGCGCCTCAACACTGAAAATTTGCGAATTTATTTTTTCGCGAGCCCTAAGGAGTTTCATGATGAAAATCGTTGACCTGCGATCCGACACCTTAACCCGGCCGACGGTGGCCATGCGGCAAGCCATGGCCGATGCCCCGGTCGGTGACGATGTCTTCGGCGAAGACCCCACCGTCAACCGGCTGGAGAAAATGGCCGCTGAGAAAATGGGAAAACCGGCCGCGCTGTTCGTGACCAGCGGCACCATGGGCAATCTGGTCAGCCAGCTGGCCCATTGCGGACGCGGTGATGAAATGATCCTGGGGAGCCTGTCGCACACCTTTTTTTTCGAACAGGGCGGATCTGCCGCCGTGGGGGGCATCCATCCGCATACGATCACCAACCGGGCCGACGGCACACTGGCCCCGGATGAAATCCGGGCCGCCGTGCGGGCGGACAACATTCACTTTCCCCGCAGCCGGCTGATCGTGCTCGAAAACACCCACAACCTGTGCGGCGGTCACCCCCTGGATGCCGCCTACATGCAAACCGTGGGCGGCATCGCCGCAGAATACGGCCTGAAGCTTCACATTGACGGGGCCCGGATCTTCAATGCCGCCGCCGCCCTGGGCGTGGCCGTCGCCGAGCTGGTGGACCGGGCCGATTCGGTGTCTTTCTGTTTGAGCAAGGGGCTGGCGGCTCCTGTGGGATCGGTGGTCTGCGGCGCCCCGAATTTTATAGCCAAGGCCCGCCGGGCACGCAAAGTGCTGGGCGGCGGCATGCGCCAGGCAGGCGTGCTGGCCGCCGCCGGCATCGTGGCTCTGGAAGAAATGGCGGAACGACTGGCCGATGACCATGCCAATGCCCGCAAACTGGCACATGGACTGGCCGGCATG
>JAOZSC010000493.1 GCA_029939875.1 Desulfobacterales bacterium | reverse complement strand
CGCCTTCTGGTTCGGCGTCTGCATCACTGCAACAGCAAAAATCCCTAAAAAGTTTCAACTGCACCGCGATCGGTTCACGGGATCTCATCCCGCCTGTCTTTGCGATGCTGGTAAAAAATTAGCAGGAATCATACACAGCCATTCTCTATACGGCAATGAGCAGCACGGCACTCAAAGCTGCGAGAATACCGACAAGTTGCAGCCGGCTGAAATGTTCGTGCAGCACAAAACGGGCCAGCAGTAGCGTAGCTGCCGGATACAACGAAGCCAGCACGGCGGCTACATCCAGGCGCCCGGCACGCGCCGCCAGCATGTAAAGCAGGTTGCCGCCGGTGTCCAGAACGCCGGCCAGTACGATAAGCGGCAGTCGCTTTTTTGCCGGCAGGATGTTTTTTCCCATCACCACGCTGGCAACAAGGAGCAGCCCAAGAGATGCCGTCCGGGCGGCAATCAGCGGCCAGAATACCGCGTTTTCAGCCGCCTGGTCCAGGCAGATGAAAAAGCAGCCAAAGCCCATCCCGGCCACCACCGGCAAGACCAGCTCCTGCTTTCGCAGGGCTGGGCCATCCGCTACGCGCGACACCCACCAAATGGACAGCAGCCCCAGGGCAAAGCCAAAGTATTTTTCTACCGGCGGCAGCCCCTCCAGCATGGCCCCCACCAGTACCGGCAGCCCGGCATTCAAAACGGCGGAAATGGGTGCCACCACCCCCATTTTCCCCCGGGCCAGTCCGATGTAAAACGCCGTGATACCGACAAATCCGCAAACCCCGCCGAGCGCACCCCACAGCAAATCACCTGTGATCGGAAGTGCCTCCTGCCCCAGCAGGACCGGCACCAGCAAAAACAGGCTGCCGATCACCTGGGATACAAATAACACGGCAAACACCTGGCTGCGCCGGGTGGCCCATCCGCCACAAAAGTCCGCAGCCCCCCAAGTGACAGCTGAGGCGACGCCAAAAATAACGCCGTAAAGATCGGTGCCCATCATCGGTGTGAGATCCGTTGCGCAGCCTGCAATTCCAATAATTTCTCATCTGCCGGCAAGCGCTTTATTCTGTATTCGAGTTTAAGGGCGTCGCTTTTTGTCATTTCATCGCTGGTGCCAATCAGTTCAACAGGCCTGCGTGATCTCGTATACTTGGCACCCTTGCCTGAATTGTGTTCTGTTACCCGGCTTTTAATATCATTGCTGATGCCGCAGTATAAAGAATTGTCAGAACATCGAACCAGATAAACTACCCATTTTTTTCTCATCTTCATTCATAAGCTGAAAAAGAAATTTCTTATCTTTTCACACCCTCAATTGCCAATTTCAGGAGCCGCAATGACCTTTATCTGTTCGGGACGATTAAGAACTATTTCAGGTCTTCCGTTAAACATTTTGATTTTTCCTTTTACACGCACAAATTTGTCCAGATAGAACACTTCGGGTTTTTCAGGAAACCTATGAAAAACATTGTCGAATATAACAAGGCCAAAATAGCGGGTCCAATTATTATGAAAGTTTAAGAAACAAGCTTTGCCGGAATTATGAGTTCGGACAATTTTGCCTTCAACAAACATATATTGACCGATATAATTTCCAGCGAGATCCCACGGAATTATATTTTTACCGATTTTTTTAACTTCATAAATTTGTAAAAATGCCTTCGCGATCTTCCTGGGTTCAATATTTCGAATAAATTTTTCTGGAATTAACCGGTACTGATTCCTGTGCAATACATTCTCCAACGCCTCACCCTGGTACTTGATAGTCCAAATGTAAAGCTGTTCCAAGTGTTTATCGAGCTCTTCGGGCAATAACCGCGCGAGCGCGTAATGTTTGTAAATAATACCCCATTTTTTATGGGCCATTGCGATTACAAATATATTATTTGCCGGGCTGTCGTGGCCCAATTTTTCTTTATATTGGAATTTTCCCAGTTTGGCTTTCAGCTCTCTTGGACTGAATTCATAAATCGAGGAATAAAGCTCGTGCAGACGGCTTTCTATATAATCGTATTGCACCGGTTCCAAAACCCAGTTTCCGAATGCTATTTTCCAGTGCGCCTTCGATGCTTTTGTGACCTGCAGCAATGGATGCTTGTGTGCGAGAATCCATAATATTTCGGGAAAACCATCATTGTTCCACAACCCGATTCTTTTATGGCGCGCTTGCTGCTCCCATTTCAGAAATTTTGCCTTTTTGTTCTCATCCAATGGATACTTTGTATAGGCAATTGCATAACCATTTTTTAGCAGTTCTTCCTGCAAAAAGGTGCCGTCTTCAAGATAAAGATATCCCAATACACGGCCGTAATTTCCCCGTTTATCTTCATCATACGGATCATATTCCAACCGGATCTTTTTGCCCAGACACATTTTTTTTGTAAAAGCACTGGCTTCTTTCGCCATGAATTGAACTGGCAATTTAGGATGATTTTTTTCAGGCGTGTCTACACCCACAAATCGGATTGTTCCCAGAGCTTCCAGGGTCAATGTATCTCCATCGGCGACCGATATGCACTTGTGATATTTTCGGTCTAATCCGAGGCTTCTAAGCAACTCACCGGTAACCGGGACTGCAGTATCATTAGCTGCAGATGCAGAAAATAAAAGTCCGGACAACAATATGAGTAAAAACAAATAAAATGATATCAATCT
>JAOZSC010000060.1:7437-10025 GCA_029939875.1 Desulfobacterales bacterium | reverse complement strand
TCCGCCGCCATCAGGATTAAAACGATAGTCCGATAGTTAAGCTTTTTTGCTTCCATAAGGAGTAATCGCGGTGCTTGCCCTGCCCAACAGCGTGCCGTCACCGCGAATGTGATAATAATCCACCGTGGCGGGTCCCTTGGGAGCTGATGAGGGCATGGTCAGCAGGATGTCATTTTTTCAGCAGACGAAGTCCATTGGCAATCACTGCCAAGCCGCCGGCCTCATTGATCAAAAGGCCGGGGACCATCCCGATCAATCCGATCAGGGCCGCAGGAACCAGAAATGCGATCACCGCCAGAGAAATGATGATGTTCTGGCGGATGTTGCGCACGGTTCTTTGACTGAGCTTAAACGCCACGGGAAGTTTAGAAAGGTCGTCTGACATCAGGGCAATATCGGCGGTTTCCAGGGCCACATCGGTGCCGGCCGCTCCCATGGCAACGCCCAGGTCCGCCACTGCCATTGCCGGTGCATCGTTGATTCCGTCTCCCACCATGGCAATGGCACCGTATGTGTTTCTGAGCTGTTTAATTTTTGCCACCTTGTCATCGGGCAAAAGCCGGGCAAAATATGTGTCCACCCCCGCTTGTTCTGCAATCGCCTTGGCCGTACCCTCATTGTCGCCCGTGAGCATGGCCACCTGCCGGATTCCGATCTGTTTGAGCGCTTGCAGCGCTTGTCGGGTTTCAAATCGCAGGCGGTCTCCAACAGCAATCACGCCAATCAGTTGCCGATCGTCTGCCAGGAGCATCGTGGATTTCCCCTGGGCTTCCAGCTCGGAAAGCCGCGGCTGAATCGAACCCAGGTTCATGTTGCGTTCCAGAAAAAGCCGTGTGCCCCCGACATAAAAGACCCGCCCGTCCACCCGCCCTTTTGCGCCTCGCCCGACCAGGGCTTCAAATTGCTCAGCCGGGTCAAACGCAATATCTTCTTCCCGGGCCCTGCGCACAATAGCCTCGCCCAGGGGATGTTCGGAGCGCGATTCAAGGCAAGCCGCCAGGGATAGAATCTCCCCCCGGCTGTATTGGCCAAGGGGGATGACATCGGTAACCTGGGGACGGCCGATGGTCAGGGTGCCGGTTTTGTCAAAAGCCACGGCCTTAACCGTGGCCGCCTGTTCCAGATAAATGCCGCCTTTAAACAGGATTCCGTTGCGGGCCCCATTGCCGATGGCAGCGACAACAGCCACCGGAATGGAAAGCGCGATTCCGCATGAGCAGGAAACCACCAGAACCACCAGGCCCCTGTAAAACCACTGGGACCAAGCGCCCCCTGCAAACCAGACGGGGATTACCATCACGCCCAGGGCCAGAACGAACATGGCAGGCGTATAGATCTTGCCAAAAGTCTCCCCAAATCGCTGGAAGCTGGATTTTTTCGCCTGGGCTTCTTCAACCGAATGGATGACCCGTGCCAATGTTGTGTCCTGAGAAAGTTTGGTGACCTCGACTTCGAGCATCCCCCGCTGGTTTACCGTGCCGGCAAAGACCTCGGCCCCCGGCTCTTTGACGACCGGAATCGGCTCGCCAGTGATTGGCGCTTCATCCACCGCCGAAGAACCCGAAACCACCTGCCCGTCCAGCGCAATCCGCTCTGCGGGCCTAATAATCATGATCTCGCCGATGCGAACCTCTTCCACCGGAAGCGTTAAATCCTCTCCGTCACGCCTGACAAGGGCCTCTTTGGGCATCAGGTCCATGAGCGCCTTCAACGCCCCCCGTGCACGGTCTACGGCATAGGCCTCGAGCACATCTCCCAGGGAATAAATAAACACCAGCATGGCCGCCTCTTCCCACAAACCCAGAATCATGGCCCCAACTGCACCAGCGACCATCAGTGTGCGAATATTCAAAGTAAAAGTCCTCAGGGCGCCCAAACCCATGCGGGCTGGATAATAACCACCGGAAGCGATGGCCACGGCATAAAACCCGATGGCCGGCGTTTCAATGCCGAGCTGCTCCAGAACAAAACCAACGCCGGCAAAAGCCCCGCACCCAATCAGCGTTAGAATCCGCATTTCCTTCCACCAGGCTTTGGCGGTCACTTTCTTTTTTTCCAGCCTGGCTTTCATCCCGGTTTCGGCGATAGATTTGATAATCTCCTGGACCGAAAGCATGCCGGGGTCATAGCGGACAAGCAGACTTTGCGTCATCAGATCCACCCGGAAAGATTCCAGACCCTTGAGGCTTTTCATTTTCTTCTCGATGAGCATCGTCTCATCTTCGCAGTCCATGCCTTCAACCTGCAGTCGGATTTGCTTATATTTCTCGTCGGCTTCAACCTTGTGCCCCAGTTTTTCCACCACCCGGACAATCTCCTGGCAACCGATCTGCGATCCCGCCGGCTTGACCTGTAATTGCCCGGTCAGCAGGTTAAACTCCACCGAACCCACACCTTCAATTTTTTTGACCTCCGCCTGGAGGCCTGCCGCGCAGTTCGGTCAATCCACCCCAAGAACTTTCAGCCGTAAGATCTGGTTTTCATCCGCCTGAATTTCCACTATATTCTCTCCCCAATGTTTTTGACTGTATTTAACGCGCGGGGCCTTGATGTTCTGCATGGTTCGGGCCGAACAATTCGTTTTTTTT
>JAOZSC010000060.1:0-7337 GCA_029939875.1 Desulfobacterales bacterium | reverse complement strand
TTTCGATATCCTTATGGCTGCAATAAGACGTCTTTCATTTTGGCATACTGATCCTGAGTAATTTCGCCGTTCACATATCGCATTTTCAAAATCTCCAGGGAATCATTTTGATCGCGGAATGGGCCGGTTTTGTTGGATTTGACCGACCCGACCAATTTAATCGCCACAAACACCAGTACCAGGATAATCAGTCCCCAAAATAGCAATGAGAAAATACCGCCGGTAAAGCCGCCGCCCATCCAGGAAGAAAAAGGAAGATAATCACATCCCACCATTCAGGTCACCCCTCTTTCCCGGCTTTTATGCACCGGGTTGTTTTCAAGCCGCAATCTCGCGCTTCACCACTAATTCACTCGCAAAGGATGTGCCAATGGGCGGTGATGCTTCCTTGATAATCAACAACCGATTAATTTAATGGGCAAAAATAATTTTAGCACATGCTTACAGCTTTCATGGACATGGATACCTGTATTTCGATGGGTATTTTTTACCCAACAATGGCTACGCAAAATAGATATTCGTTTACAAATTACCCGATCATGGTTATTATTATCAACTAATTGGACAAACGAGATTCCATTAAAGAAATTTCAGTAGTTCAACCGCTGAAGGCCGGCCATGGCATTTAAGCCCGTAATCAAAAAACCCATCGGCATACACATCACTCCCTGGGTCATCATGGGAGCCGCCTTAATCCTTTTTATTGTTGTCCTGACGCTGGCCGTCCAGAACATCAACCGAGAAAAGAATTATATGTCGCTATTTTTGTTGGAAAAAGGCACGGCAATCATCAGCGCCGTGGAAGCCGGCACCAGAACCGGGATGATAGGCATGATGTGGGGCTCTTCCCAGGTCCAGGCATTGCTGGAAGAGACCGCCCGGCTGCCCGGGGTTTTCTTTATGGCAATCATTGATGAAAACGGTTTGATTCTGGCACACAGCGAAAAGACAAAAATTGGCGAAAAATTTAATGGCCTAATCCGTGGGGATAATTTTGAGCTTGCAACCCAGGCGCGCTGGCAGATGACCGGCGACAAAAACGGCAAACGAATCTTCGAAGTTTACCGTTATTTTGAACCCCTGACCTATGCAGATTCTTTGATGCGCACAAAAATGGCCTCGATGATGAAAAAACACGGTATGATGATGGGCCAAGGCGACCAGCGACATTTTCTTTTCGACAGCCCGACGCAAAGCAAACCCATCATCCTGGTGGGCTTGGACATGACCCCTTTTGAAGCAGCACGCAGGGAAGATATCCGTAACACCGTCATAATTTCCTCTGTTTTGCTGCTGTTGGGAATCGGCGGCTTTTTTTCAGTGATTTACGCCCAGATATACCGGGCCACCCGGCGCTCTTTGCAGGACACCAGCGCGTTTGCCGACGAGGTGGTCACCAACCTGCCGGTGGGCCTGATCGCCACCGACCGCAAGGGGTGCATTGCCTTTTTCAACCCGGCGGCAGAGAAAATAACCGACATCCCCTTTGAATCTGTCCGGGGAAAAGATGCCGACCAGGTTTTGCCGGAACACTGGTGCGGTCTTGAGCAAAGCCTGGGGCAGGGGCAATCGGTAGTGGAACAGGAGATGGAGTGCACTTTTGGTGAACGCAGCGTTCCGGTCAGTGTCAGTGCCAGCAGTATTGTTAATGAAGAAGACGAATTTGTTGGCAAAATTCTGATTTTAAGAGATCTTGGCGAAGTCAAAAGACTGCGGGAAGAAATCCGCCGACGGGAAAAACTAGCAGCTCTGGGCAGGCTTGCCGGTGGCGTGGCCCATGAAATCCGCAACCCCCTGAGCTCCATCAAGGGACTTGCCACTTATTTCGGCGCAAAATTCCCCGGCGGCAGCGAAGACAAAAAAGCCGCCGAGGTCATGGTGCGGGAGGTGGACCGTTTGAACCGGGTGGTCAGCGAACTGCTGGAACTGGCCCGACCGTCGGAATTAAAACCCCGGCCGACAGATGTCAATGAATTGCTGACCCACAGCGTGCGGCTGGTTCAACAGGATGCAGAAGCAAAAAACATAAGAATCCATCTGTCCACCACTGATCATTTGCCTTTGATTTACGCAGATTCTGACCGCATTTCCCAGTGCCTGCTGAACCTGTATCTGAATGCCACCCAGGCAATGGATGCCGGCGGGATTTTGTCTGTAAAAAGTTTGCCGGGGGATGATGGCAGTGTTCGGATCGAGATTTCCGATACCGGTTCGGGGATTAATACCGATGACTTGAAAAAAATCTTCGACCCCTACTTCACCACTAAGCCTGCGGGTACCGGGCTGGGGCTGGCCATCGTGCATAAAATCATCGAAGCTCACCGGGGCGAAATTAAAGTAACAAGCACAACCGGTAAAGGAACTGTTTTTTCCATTTCCATACCGATTGCAGGAGGTTCGCATGAATCCGGATGAGCAGGCGACAATTCTGGTGGTTGACGACGACCCCGGTCACCGTACCACCCTGGAGACCATCATCAAAAGCTGGGGCTACCGGGTGGAAGTTGCCAATGATGGATCCAAAGCCGTGGAAAAGGTTAAGCAAAAACCATTTGATTTGATCCTGATGGATGTACGCATGACCATAATGTCCGGTATTGAAGCCTTAAAACTCATTAAAGAATGTAACCCGGCCATCCCGATTTTAATCATGACGGCTTATTCTTCCGTGGAATCGGCCGTGGAGGCCTTAAAAGCCGGCGCTTACGATTATCTGACCAAACCGCTGGATTTTGAAGTCCTGAAACTTTCCATTGAGCGGGCCCGGGAACACGTGGGGCTGAAAGAGGAAAACAGGGCCCTGCGGGAAAAACTGCGAGCGGATTTTGATTTAAAAAACATCATCGGCAAAAGCCTTCCCATGAAAGAACTGATCGACATGGTGGCCATGGTGGCTCCCTCCGAGGCTACAGTACTGATCACGGGCGCAAGCGGCACCGGAAAAGAATTGATCGCCCGGGCTATCCATTTTAACAGCCCCCGTAAAGACCAGCCACTGGTCATCGTCAACTGTGCCGCCCTGATAGAGACGCTTCTGGAGTCCGAGCTGTTCGGCCACGAAAAAGGCGCTTTCACCGGCGCGGACAAACGGCGTGAGGGACGCTTTATGCAGGCCAATCAAGGAACCATTTTTCTGGATGAAATCGGGGAAATGTCGGCGCTGATGCAGGCCAAGCTGTTACGGGTGATCCAGGAAAGAGAAATTCAGCGGGTTGGCGGGGACGCGACTGTCAGGGTGGACGTGCGCATTTTGGCCGCCACCAACCGCGATCTGCAGCAGGAGGTTGCCACTGGGAAATTTCGTGAGGATCTTTACTACCGGCTCAATGTGGTTACCCTGAATGTTGCTCCGCTGAGAGAGCGCCGTGATGATATTGCGCTGCTGGCCCAGCATTTTCTGGAAAAATATTCCAAAAAAAACCGCAAAGCGGTAAAAGCCTTCTCACCGATCGCCATGGACATGCTTTTGAAATACGGCTGGCCGGGCAACGTACGCGAGCTGGAAAACGCGCTGGAGCGCGCTGTCATTCTTCTGACCGGTGATTATATCACTGAAAAGGAACTCCCGTTGAGCATCAAGGAGACTTATTCGGAACAAAATGGCCGGGTGCTGCCGCTGTCGCCAATTAAGGGTTCTCTGCCGCTGGTAGAAATCGAGAAAATGGCGATTACCGCAGCCCTTGAGGAAGCCGGTGGCAACAAAAGCGAAGCGGCCCGCAGGCTCGGTATCAACCGCAAAACGCTGCATAAGAAGCTCAAGGATTATGGGGTGAGTTAACATTAAGGTTATGCCAGAAAGTTGATAACAATATGGCTGAAAAAATTCTAGTGTGCATTAAAACGGACATCGGTCTGAAGCGGGAAAAAAACGAGGACAGCTTCCTGGTCGTTGATCGTCCGGACCAGGGGCGGGACATTCAACGCTATGGTCGGATGTACGTCGTTGCCGACGGCATGGGCGGGCATGCTGGTGGTGAAATCGCCAGCAAAATGGCCTGCCAGGGGATGACGAATTATTACAGCGAAGATTCAGACAGCCTGCAGGGCCCGAATTATTTAAAGGCCCGGCTGCGGCATATGAAATCCAGCATTGACAAGGTCCACGCTAAAATTATCGAGTATGGCCGGGCAAACAAAGAATATGAGGACATGGGAACCACCCTGTCGACCCTGGTGCTCACAAAGAACAAGGCATTGATCGCGCACGTGGGAGATAGCCGAATTTACAGATTGCGGCAGGGATGCCTGCAGCAGTTGACCGAAGACCATACCATGGCCCAGCTTTTCATCCGGATGGGATATCTGACACCTGAAAAAGTGGCCAATCACCCCATACGGCATGTCATGAGCCAGGCGGTCGGGCAGGGCATCGACGATATTTTCACCCGTATTGAAAATGTTGAACCCGATGACATCTTTATGTTGTGCAGTGACGGTCTTTTCGGTATGGTTGCCGATGAAGAAATCAAAGAGATTCTTTTACACTATCCGGCGATAAAGGACCAGTGCCGACACCTGGTTACCAGGGCACTTGAAAACGGCGGTAAGGATAATGTGACTGTAATGGTTGTTCACGTTTAAATGCACAGCAACGAGAAAAAATTGCGGCTATGGATACTGACTCGAAAACCACCCTTGAGATTGGGAAAGTAATAAACGAAAAGTGGGTCATCCTGGAATTCATCGCCAGAGGCGGCATGGGGGAGGTGTACCGGGCCCATCAGCTCAACTTAAAACGTGACGTGGTGATCAAGGTTATTTCAACAGAGTGGGTGCAATCCTGCATCGACAACGAAGAAGAGTTCGAAACCGGGCTGCTGCGATTTCGCAATGAAGTTCAGTCCATGGCCCAGGTCCGGCACCCCAATATCGTGCAAATCTATGACTATGGAACCCTTGCGGTCCAAAAGGCCGGTGAAGAGATCCGTCGCGAATACATCGTGATGGAATATGTCCCGGGCAACACCCTGCGGGAAACCATGTCGGAAGAAGGTTTTTATCCGGAAGCGGATTTGACTGTTGAGTGGCTGTCAAACTACTTTTTTCCGTTGCTTGACGGCGTTCAGGCCTTGCACGATGCGGGTATTATTCATCGGGATCTGAAACCGGAAAATGTCCTCATGGACGGCAGCACGCCAAAAATTGCCGATTTCGGGCTGGCACGCTCCTGCCGGCTAAAATCCGTTACCCAGTCTATTGATGTCAAAGGCACACCACCTTACATGTCCCCGGAACACTTCTTTGAATTTAAAAATGCCGATGCACAATCCGATGTGTATTCCCTGGGCAAAATGTTGTACGAGGCCCTTGTCGGTAAGTTGACGTCCAAAATGAAGCCTTTTCAAAAGGAACGGCTGCCTGATCCCGCAACGCCTTTTTTCCAGACTCTCGATCAAATCATTCAGCAGTGTACCACCGAAAAAAAAGAGGATCGCCTCAAGTCGGTGACCCAGCTGCGCAACGCTTTAGCGGATGCGATCAATAATTTGAAGAAAAATCCTGCCGCCGGAGTTTCTGCAACGTCCCGGCATTCTTCATTTCTGCAAAATCCAAAATGGATCTGGAGCGGCGTAATCCTGGCGGTGGTATCGGTGGTCGCCATGGGGCTGTGGCACATTTTTCATCTACCCGTCGAATCGTTGTTGCTTCAAAACAGCGCACCTGTCGCCACAGAAGACAGGGCGCTGCCGAATCTTACGGATTCTACGGCCGTCAAGCTCAAGTCATCTGAAAAGCCGGAACGGACCCTGCTGGCCGAAGACGGTGCCTCCCTGCACTTCGTCCCCGGCGGGATGGTCGCCCTTACCACCGCCGTCACAGCCTCCAGCCCCCGCATTAAGAAGTCAGTGAAGGTCAATCCGTTTTACATGGATGAAACCCAGGTCACCAATCACCAGTACGTGGCATTTTTAAACCAAAACCTGTCGGCAATCCGGGTGAAACGCAGGGTAGTCCGCCGTGATGCTGAAATCTGGCTGCTGCTCGGTGAAGTCATCGAAGGATACAACCCGATTGTTTTTCACAATGGCAGGTTCAAGGTAACCAACGCGACCTATGCCTCTTTTCCCGTGCTGCGGGTGACCGGTCTCGGAGCATCGGCGTATGCGCACTTTTACGGACGGCGCCTGCCCATGGCCGTCGAATGGATTTATGTGGCGAAAAAAGGACGCATCGCACGAAATAATAAGCCGCAAACAGACAGCGGGTCGTCATCTCGAATGCAAATGGGCTGGATGATGGAAAGCGGATCCGAAGACCGGCAACGTTTGGCACAAAAACCCGTTCCCCGGGAAATGAAGGCGCTGCAAAAACTCGAGCCCGTGCTTTCATCCCCGCCCAATGCTTTCGGTATTCGGGGGATGAATGAAGATATCGGCGAATGGGCGCTTTTGCAGCCGGAGGCAACTTCTCGGGCGGAGCCCGACGAGGCGGAGTACGTCATCCTGGGCGGCATCGAGACGGCGACGGAAAAAGACGGCCCTCTGCCGTCTCTTGTGATCCGCCAACCCTGGGAATCTTTTGAAGAGGTGGGTTTCCGGTGTGTCCGCGGTGTCCAAATTAAATCTGCAGAACAAGAGTAAAGGCTATTTAAATTTGCCTTTTTCAAAATGGACGGTACGGTTGGTTTTATCGATTAAAACGGTGTCTGTTATGTTACCATCCGAATCCACTATCTTGGCAAGATAATAGCGACCCTTGTTTTCCAGATCTTTGATTTCGTATTTTTTCAAAACATCACCGGTGACTTTCCGGTCAATAATAAACCTCGCCGTACCGGTGCTCATGCCGTCCAGAAAATCAATGCCGACCTCCGACGCACCGGGTGTTTCAGTACGATCACCTTGTCCACTTGCCTCCGGTTGTTCTTTGGGCACGACTTTGTTGATTGCATCGTCGGGTAAATTTTTTTCTTTCAAAAATCGTCGAATAGATTTGACCAAGCTCATATTACCTCCCTGCCCGGGTGTGTAAAAATTACCCGCCGCTTTGCTTAAAATACCGCCAACAATACGTTCAGCAGTTGTCATCCACTCCTAAATAAAAAAATTTTATAGCAATATCAAAATGATATGTTTGGTATGCTTCCGACCCTTTAATTTCGGCATTAAGTTTGCTTACGTTAAGTTGTAGACCCGGCCCGATGGAAAGCCGGGTAAATTAATTCAACGATGATCTAATTTTACTACTTTGAACATTAAGGAGAAATAAAATGAAACACAAGAAAAAAATTGCAACTTTAATGAGTATGCTGATGGTTTTTGCCCTGGCCGGGTTGGCAGCGGTGGCCGTTGCCGGTCAAAGCAGCACCGGAACCTATAACCAGGGAATGCAGAATC
>JAOZSC010000059.1:6929-10028 GCA_029939875.1 Desulfobacterales bacterium | reverse complement strand
TACCGCCTTCGGGCAAAATCTCCTTGACCTGGTCCATAAAGGTACTTTTTTTCTTGCCGCCAAATTTAACGGTTATTTTTGACATTCTGTCTGTCCTCCATCGCTTCTTTTCTATTTGCCGCCGTTGCCTTTATCCTTATGCATACTTGTTAATTTATTCAGATTACCAGAAAAATTGCAATAAAAATATATATCAAATAGGTCGGAATTTGTCCGCTAATAATCCATTTTTCGAATAAATCACGTAGTTTCAACAGATTATCGATTATTTTCGTTAAATATAAAAGTCAGGGGAATCTGCCATCAATTCAGCGTAATATGTGTTTTGGTTGAGCGTCATTGTCCATTTGGGGAAACAAGCCATCGGATCGGTTGGCGTTAAGAATTGCAAGCTGTTTGAGGGGCCTGCGACGAGTTCTTGCAATTTAGCCAACCGATTCGATGGCGCCCCAAAGGGACACCTTTAGCGAAATCAAAATGTATATTACGCGCGCTGACCGCAACTTTTTGAGAAGTTACCTATTTTCCGGCACCAGAATTGTCGCCGCGGTGGTTTTGCGGGCCTCCAGATCGCGGTGCGCCCGGGCGGCTTCCGCCAGCGGGTAGGACTGGTTGACCGCTATTTTCACGGCCCCGCTTTGAACCACGGCAAACAAATCAGCCGCGTGGGCCAGCAGATCCTCCCGCTTTGCGGTATAGGTCATTAAACTGGGGCGGGTTAAAAATAACGACCCTTTGGCCGCCAGAACCGACAAATCCAGTGGGGAAACCGGGCCGGACGCCTGGCCGAATGAAACCATCATGCCCATTGGGCGCAAGCAGTCCAGCGATTTTATAAAAGTTGCCTGACCCACGGAATCATAGACCACGTTCACACCGTCTTGCCCGGTAATCTCACGGGTGCGGGCGGTAAAGTCCTCATCGTTGTATAAAATGGAATAATCGCAGCCATTGGCCCGTGCAAGTTCGGCTTTTTCCGGTGAACCCACTGTTCCGATGACCGTCGCCCCGAGATGTTTAGCCCACTGGCAGACAATCGAGCCGACCCCTCCGGCAGCAGCATGGATTAAAATCACATCATCCTTTTTGACATCGTAACAACCGCGCAACAGATACCGCGCGGTCATGCCCTGCAGCATCATGGCCGCTGCCTGGCGGGTGGGAATATCGTCGGGAAGCTTCACCAGGCGATGGGCCGGGATACAACGCAGTTGTGCATAGGCCCCGGGAGGAATCCCGGCGTAGGCCACCCGGTCGCCCACGGACACTTCGGTAACGCCGTCGCCGAGCTGCTCGACAATCCCGGCACCCTCCATTCCCGGAACCGCCGGCAAAGACGGCAGCGGATACAGCCCTGTACGATGATACACGTCGATAAAATTCAGCCCGACGGCTTCGTGCCGTACCAGCGCTTCTCCGGCCCCGGGCTTTCCGGGATCGAACTCCTCCCAACGCAACACCTCGGGTCCGCCGGTTTCATAAATGCGAATGGCTTTTGGCATTGTGACCTCCTTAGGGTTCGCGCGAAAATAAATTCGCAAATTTTTAGTGTTGAGGCGCCCGCCTGACACCCAATGGAGTCGGCGTGAGATTCGACAAGCGCTCCGGCCGCGAACGCCGATGTGATCTGGATCGCAGAACCGGACGGGACCGCAGGCGCATGACCCGTGCTCAGAAAAACAGGCTTAGAGTTACCCCTTGAACCCTGGAATCCTTGTACCCTTGGACCCCCTGCGATAAAGCCGGCTAAATTCGAACTTTTGCCATAATTAACTTCAACTAATCGGGAGATGATCCAAGTTTCTTAAGCAGCTGGTTGGCCGCCGTCAGCGTTGGATCCCAGGTCGGCCCGATAGGCGGGGCATAGGCCAGATCCGTCTGGCTGTACTGCTTCACGGTCATACCGCATTGCAGTGCTACGGCCGGGCCGTTGATGCGATGGGCTACGCCGTCTTTGCCCGTCATCTGGGCCCCCAGCAGGCGACCGGTTTTTTTATCCCCGACCAAATTCACCTGGATCGGACTGCTGCCGGGATGCCCGTGAGCCTTGGAGCGCGCCTTGATCATATTCTCAACCGGTTCGAATCCGGCCTCAGCGGCTTCGGCCGCTGTCAACCCGGTGCGGGCCACTTCAAAGTCAAACACTTTAAAAACAGCCGTGCCGGCGACACCGTCCAATTCAGCGTTTTTGCCGCAAATGTTGTCCGCAACGGCCCAGCCGGCACGGTTGGCCCGCAGGGCGAGCGGAATCCAGGTTTTCTGCCCGCTCACTACGTGATAGGCATCGGCGCAGTCTCCGGCGGCATAAATGTTACCATCCGATGTACACGCACGACGATCCGTGGCGATTGATTGACCGACACTCAGCTCCAGGCCCGCATCGGCGGCCATGGCGCTGTTGGGACGGATACCGATACCAACAATGACCAGGTCTCCGGCAAGCTTCAAATCCGGACAGATTACCTGCAGCCTGTCGCCGGTCTTTTCGATGCGTTCAATGGTGTGGCCGGCGTGAATCCCCACCTGCCGGGATTCAATTTCCTCTTTGATGCTCTGGGCCATGGACGGCTCCAGCCACGGCAGAAATATGGGACCGGGTTTGACCATGTCCACATCAATGCCCAGGCTCACCAGCGCTTCACACATTTCAAGGTTTATATATCCCATACCCACCAGCACCGCTTTTTTGACCGCAGTGGTTTTTAAAATGGTTTTCAGGTACCGTCCGTCTCCGAGGGTTTTCAGCGTTATGATGCCCGGCAGGTCAAATCCGGGAAGCTCCGGTACGATGGGATTGCCGCCGGTGGCGATCAGCAGTCGGTCGTAGGGCAACTCAAATTTTTTATCATCCAAAGTGCTCCCGGATACGATCCGGTTGCCGCTATCAATCGTATGTGCGCAATGGCCGGTTAGCAGATTGATGCCCTGCTTTTCCCGAAAAACCTCCGCACGACGAACCACCAGTTCCTCAATGTCTCTTTCCGGCGCCGCCAGATTATAGGGCATGCCTCAGGCGCTGTAAGAAACGTCCATTGTTTTTTCCACCACCGTGACCTCCATGTCCGGCCGATTGCGTTTGGCCCGGCTGGCGGCACTCAT
>JAOZSC010000059.1:0-6919 GCA_029939875.1 Desulfobacterales bacterium | reverse complement strand
CACTCATTCCGGCGGCATCTGCTCCGATAACAACAAATTTCATAGTGAACTCCTTTGATATTTTTTCAAAACTTGATTTTTTGCCTCCAGAGCGGTAATTTATACCTCAATTGGTAATATTCCATCGGGAAAATATTTTCAATTACAATCTGAAGGTAAATGCAAGTTCTCAAAAAATCAGACCAATCTGCTATCAATGGAGCGACCGCAACTTTTTTAGAAGTTGCCTGTCAATCGCAAAAGTGAACAACCCTTTGGAAATAAGAAAAAAAATCGAATCTCTCTTGCCACAGGCAATGGCAGCCGACAGGCTGGCGGCCCGGGGTGAACTCAAGCGCATCCGGTGGGCCGGACCCGGACAGGAGTTGGATAAAAAAATCGCCCAGCGGCTTGCCGGGCTGCAAAAGGGCCTGCAGGCATCCGCCCGGCGAAAAAACCAGCGGCGGCAAAACAAGCCGCCTTTGCGGTGCAACGAAATACTGCCAATTTTCGCTAAAAAAGACGAAATCGTTGCCGCCATCGCACGGCACCGGGTCATCGTGGTCTCCGGGGAGACCGGCTCCGGCAAGACCACCCAGCTGCCGCAATACTGCCTGGCCGCCGGCAGAGGGGTTGACGGCATCATCGGCTGCACCCAACCGAGACGAATTGCCGCCACCACCGTCGCCCGACGCATTGCCGAAGAGCTTGGATCGGACAGCGCCAAGGCCGTCGGGTATAAAATTCGTTTCAAAGACCGCACCGCCCGGGACACCTATATCAAAATTATGACGGACGGAATCCTGCTGGCTGAAACCCAGCATGACCGCTGGTTGAGCGCCTACGACACCATCATCGTCGACGAGGCCCATGAGCGCAGCTTAAACATCGATTTTATTCTGGGAATTTTGCAGACCCTGCTGATTAGAAGGGACGACCTGAAACTGATCATCACTTCGGCCACCATCGACACTCATAAATTTTCAGAAGTTTTTGGCCGGGCACCGATTATCGAGGTTTCCGGCCGCATGTATCCCGTCGAGGTTCAATACCTCCCACCGGAAACCGCCTCCTCGAAAACCAATGACCTCACCCATGTGGAACTGGCCGTGCAGGCCGTGCAGCGCATTTTACATCAACGCCGCGCCGGAGACATGCTGGTGTTTATGCCCAGCGAGCAGGATATCCGGGAAACCTGTGAGCTTATCGAAGCCGAAAAACCGCCCGGCGCCCGCGTCATGCCACTGTTCGCCCGGCTGTCGTCTGCCGATCAGTCCCGGGTGTTTGCCCATCTGCCGCAAAGAAAAATCATTGTCGCCACCAACGTGGCGGAAACATCCATTACCATTCCGGGAATCAGATACGTCATCGATTCAGGACTGGCACGCATCGCCCGGTATTCCCCCCGAACGCGCACCACCTCCCTGCCGGTGGTGCCGGTTTCCAAAAGCAGCTGCGACCAGCGCAAAGGCCGGTGCGGCCGGGTGCAAAACGGAGTCTGCCTCCGGCTTTTTTCCGAAGACGACTATCAATCCCGTCCCCGCTTTACTCCCCCGGAAATTCTGCGCGCCAACCTGGCCGAAGTCATTTTGCGGATGATTTACCTGAAACTCGGGGATATCGCGGACTTCCCATTTATTGACCGGCCGGATAAAAAAAGCATTAAAGACGGCTTTGACCTGCTTTTTGAACTGGGGGCCATAACGCAACGGCCTGAGGCAAAAGGAAAGAGGCAAAAGGAAAAAGGAAAAGAGGAAGGCGCAAAGGCCAGCGTTTTAAATGCGGAAGTCGGAATGCGGAATGCGAAAATAAAAAAAGACGACTGCGGACCGGAAACAGGTGCGGGGAAACGCAATGGTGAATTTTCAAGTAAGTATCAAAAACAGGTCAGGCTGACGGACAAGGGACGGCTGATGGCCAAAATTCCTCTGGATCCCAGGCTGTCCCGCATGCTGATCGAAGCCCGAAAAGAGGGATGCCTCCCGGAAATAGCGGTTATTGCCGCCGCCCTGAGCATCCACGACCCCCGGGAGCGACCCGGGGAACAAACCCAGGATGCCGACCGGATGCATGCCGCCTTCGTCGATCCCCGTTCGGATTTTGTCACCCTGCTCAACATCTGGCACCGGTACCACGACCACCGCATCAAGGTCAAAAGCAACAACCAGATGAAGCGTTACTGCCGGGAGCACTACCTGTCTTTTAAGCGTATGCGGGAATGGCGGGATATCTACAACCAGATAATGGCGATCCTGGAAGAACAGGGAATAGGGGAATTGGGAAGTCAGAATGCGGAAGTCGGAAGGGAGGAAAAAGGCAGCTTAGAAGGGACAGGAAAAAATAAAATGGAAAATGCATCAACTTCCGACTTCCGACTTCCGTCTTCCGACTTCCAGTCGGTTCATCGGGCTATTTTAAGCGGGTTGCTTTCGAATATCGCCCAGAAAAAAGAAAAGAACATCTTTCGCGCCGCCAAGGGCAGAGAGGTGATGATCTTTCCCGGCTCCGGGCTTTTCAACAAGAGCGGCAGCTGGGTTGTTGCGGCGGAAATAGTTAAAACCTCCAGGATCTTTGCCCGCACTGTGGCCGCCATTGACTGCGGCTGGCTGGAAGATCTGGGCGGCGACCTGTGCCGTCGAACCTACCTGGATCCGCACTGGGAAAGAAACCGCGCAGAGGTAGTCGCCTCGCTGCAGGTATCTCTGTTCGGACTCATTATCGTCCCCGCCAGAAAAGTGTCTTACGGAAAGATAAACTCCCGGGAAGCAGCGGATATTTTTATTCAAAGCGCCCTGGTAAATGGTGACGTCAAAAAGCCACTTGCCTTCATGCAGCACAACCGGCGTCTGATCGAAGATGTTCTGGACAAGGAAAACCGTTTCCGGCGCCGGGATCTTCTGATCGATGAGCAGCAGATGGCGGATTTTTATCGGCAGCGCCTGCCGGAAATAACAGACCTGCGCTCGCTTGCCCGGCTGCTGAAACAAAAGGGTGGGGATCATTTTTTGCGCATGTGCAATGAAGATCTTCTGCAGTACCGCCCGGATGAAACCGAACTGCAGCAATACCCGAAGCAGCTTGACCTGGGGGGCCGCAGCTTGGAGTGCAACTATTGCTTTGCGCCCGGCACCGATAACGACGGCATTACGCTCAAGGTACCCTCGGCGTTGACTTCGCAAATCCCCCCCCAAGCTGTCGAATGGCTGGTGCCCGGCCTGCTGGCAACCAAAATTGAAGCCCTGATCAAGGGACTGCCCAAGGTCCACCGTAAAAAACTGGTCCCGGTAACAAAAACCGTTCAGGTCATCCTCCGTGAAATGCCCAGAACCGGGGACTCGCTGATATCCGTCCTGGGGGACTTCATCCACCGGCGCTTCGCAGTGGATATACCGGCCGCGGCCTGGTCTCCTGAAGCCTTGCCCGAGCATCTTAAAATGCGCATCTGCATCACAGGACCGGACGGACGGCAACTGCATGCCGGGCGAGATCCCGCCATATTGGGCCGGGACCTCGCCGGCGACATAGGACACGAAAAATTTGAAGCCATGCGCCAAAAATGGGAAAAAACTGGCATTACCCGCTGGGATTTCGGAGTGCTGCCTGAACTTATCAGCGCATCTGATGACGGCAGTGCCGGGTGGATCGCCTACCCGGCACTGGAACCAGATCCCTCCACGCCAAAGCAGGTCAACCTGCGGTTGTTTGCAAGGCGGCAGGCTGCACTGGAAATTCACCGGCAGGGAGTGGCCGCCCTTTTCGGCATCCACTTTGCCAAAGAGCTGAAGTTTCTAAAGCGCCGGCTCACCCTGGAGGCAAAAGCCGTGCCCATGGCGGATTATTTCGGCGGCGCCCGCAGGATGCAGCAGCACATATTTGACCGGACCGTCCAGCGCCTGTTCGGCCGGAACATACGCTCCGCAAAGGCCTTTTACGATCACGCCGCCGCCATAGCACCGCAGATTCTTCCCACCGGCGAGCAGCTGCGCGACCGAACAATGTTGGTAATAGCCGCCTATGGTGATGTCCGACGCCAGTTTGCCTCCTGCAACGGAACAAACGCCGCCAATACGGCGGTTAATCGGTTTTTCCAGCAACTGACCCATGAACTTGTGCGGCTGGTGCCGGACTCCTTTGTCACCCTTTACGATCCGGATCGTCTGGTTCATCTGGTCCGGTACATTCGCGCCGTTGAGATTCGCGCCCAGCGGGCCCTGGTCGATTTTGAAAAAGACCGGGCCAAATCTGAAATCATCCGACGTTTCACCACCCGGCTGGATGCCTGGCTGGCCGACTTGCCGCAATCAGCTTCCGCCGAAAAACGCCGGGCGCTTGAGGACTATTTCTGGCTGATAGAGGAATACAAGGTCTCCGTCTTTGCACAGGAACTGAAAACCGCCGTCCCGGTATCCGCCAAACGATTGGAGCAAAAACTGAAAACAATTGAGCGCATGGTATAAATTGAAGGTGATAAAGGAGCATAAAGGCAGGTAAAAGGTTCAGGGTGCAAGGTACAAGGGAAAAAGCTGGGAGGCTCTTGAATGGTGAAGGGGGAATTTCGAATTGGGAAGTCGGAATGCGGAAGTGAGTATGAAAAAAAATACTGAAAAACCACTGGTGAGCGTGATTATTCCGACTTACAATCGGGGGTGGGTTGTCACAGAGGCCATTGATTCAGTGCTGGCCCAGGATTTTAAGGATTTAGAATTGATTGTAATTGATGACGGCTCCACCGACGACACTCAAAAAATCCTCGAGGATTATGGCCGGGACATCACCGTGCTGCACCAGGCCAATTGCGGGGTCAGCGCGGCGCGCAACCGGGGTATTGCCGCTGCAGCCGGCAGGCTGATCGCCTTTCTGGATTCCGACGATCTGTGGCTGGCCGGCAAGCTTTCCCGGCAGGTGGCCTTTTTCGAAGCGCATCCCGAGGCGCTGATCAGCCAGACTGAGGAGATCTGGGTTCGAAACGGTGTGCGGGTAAACCCCGGCAAACGGCATCGTAAATTTCCCGGCATGATCTTCGAACGCTCCCTGGCCCTATGCCTGGTCAGCCCATCGGCAGTGATGATCAAAAAAAACCTGCTGGAGACCATCGGCGGGTTCGATGAAAGCCTGCCGGCCTGTGAAGACTATGACCTGTGGCTTCGCATCAGCTGCCGGCACCCCGTTTACCTTATTGACACGCCGTTGATTGTAAAACGGGGGGGACACGCCGACCAGTTGTCAAAAGCCGCCGGGCTGGACCGATACCGGATTAGCTCTCTAGAAAAAATCATTGACGGCGGACAGCTTTCCCGGTTCCAGCGCCAGGCGGCCGTTCGGGTCCTGAAAGAAAAATGCACGATATATGCCGGTGGGTGCCGCAGGCGGGGTCGGGACGCTGAGGCCATCCATTATGAGGATCTCGGCCTTCGGTACCGGGCATCATCCCTGTGATCGACCCCTGAAACAATTGAGGAGTATTTCGCCAAAATTGCAGTTACCTGTTGCATTTTACGACCAGCCTTGATAAGAGAGACCAGAATCTGAATCCAATTCATACTATAACCCGATGTTAATTCTTAAAACAAAACGGAAAGGGGTGATAAAAAATTCTTTTATTTCGAGGAGCTGCCAACATTAACGCTAACCGTGTGAACCAAAGGAGGATCAAATGAAAAAAGGATTTGTTTTTGCCATAGCGCTTATTTTCGGACTGGCCATTCTCACCGGCCTGGGCCCTTTTGAACAAAACGCCACGGCCGGCAAGACCGTCTTTGTGACCATCGGCACCGGCGGCATTACCGGGGTTTACTATCCCACCGGCGGCGCAATTGCCAAAATGGTCAACAAAAAACGCAAGGAATACCACATCCGGGCCACGGTGGAGTCCACCGGCGGATCGGTCTTTAACATCAACGCCATCATGTCCGGTGATCTGGACTTCGGTGTTGCCCAGTCCGATCGTCAGTACCAGGCCGTCAAAGGAATTGCCAACTGGAAAGATAAAGGGCCTCAGAAGGACCTGCGGGCGGTATTTTCCATCCATCCGGAGACCGTTGATTTAATTGCCGCCGTGGATGCCAACATCAACAGCTTGCAGGATCTCAAGGGCAAAAGGGTCAACATCGGCAACATCGGCTCCGGTTACCGAAAAAATGCCATCGATGCCCTGACGGCCAATGGAATAGATTACAAAAAAGACTTTCATGCCGAAAGCTTAAAGGCCGCCGAAGCTCCCGGATTGATCCAGGACGGCCGGCTCGATGCCGCCTTTTACACCGTGGGGCACCCCAGCGGTTACTACAAGGAAGCCACTGCCGGAAAACGCAAGGTCAAGTTCGTTCCCATCGAAAACATAGACGGCCTGCTGGCAAAATACCCCTATTATGCCAAGGCCATCACCCGGGTGACGGAACTCTATCCCGGGGCAGTCAACGACAAGGATGTCCCCACCTTTGGTGTCAAGGCCACATTCGTTACATCCATCAAGGTACCCGATGAGGTGGTTTACGCCATCACCAAAGAAGTCTTTGACAACTTCGAGACCTTTAAAAAACTGCACCCGGCCTATGCCGGTCTGACCAAGCAGAACATGCTCGAAGGCCTGTCCGCGCCCATCCATCCAGGTGCGATGAAATACTATAAAGAAGTCGGACTGAAATAGTTTACCCGTTCGGCCGGAAAGGCGGTGGCATGCCGCCGCCTTTCTATGGCCGTTGGGGTGGAAGTCCGCGAAACGATGGATCTTCACCGCCAGGATTTGGTTGTCCGGATCGAAACAGGAAAACAGGTGGCCAAATGACGAATATCGATAACAGGCATGAGACAGATGAGGGACTCGAAATTGCCCGCAAGATGGCCGAAGAGGAAGAGGGAATTGCCAGAAGGCCACGGGGACCCACCAAATGGGTGATTCCCACCATCGGTGTCATCTGGAGCTTCTTCCAGCTCTCCATTG
>JAOZSC010000492.1 GCA_029939875.1 Desulfobacterales bacterium | reverse complement strand
CCGCAAGGGATCGCCGGTCAAAGCGATGCATATCGCCCAGATTTTAGCCGGATGATATTTAAAATCGTTTAACGTTCACAACCCAAATCATGGAACCCGAACCATGGATGAAATTTTTTTTGCAGACTATATTACCGAAGCCCGGAAAGCACTGAAAAATGACGTGCTGCAGCATGGCCTGGCAGATCTGCAAAATAGATTCGGACGAGGCACGGCGCTGGCCTACCAGGAATTGCCCGAAGGCCCGGATCTGCGCTTGAAAGCCCACGAAATCCGGCAGGAGGCCATTGACAACCTGGACGTGTTGCTGGAAACACTGGCCGGCAACGTCCGGAAAAACGGCGGGCAGGTATTTTTTGCCGAAAATGCTGCGGCGGCGGTGGACTACTGCCTGGCGATTGCCGCCAGGCACAACGTCCGGCTGGCCGTCAAGGGCAAATCCATGGTGAGTGAAGAAATCGGCCTGAACCAGGCGCTGGCGAAAGCCGGCATCGAGGCGCTTGAAACCGACCTGGGAGAATATATCGTTCAGCTGGCCGGAGAAGGCCCTTCCCACATCATCGCACCGGCCATCCACAAAAATCGCGACGACATCGGACGGCTTTTTGCCGACCGGCTCAACATCCCCTACACCAATGACCCGCCAAGCCTGACCCGAGCGGCCAGAAAATCGCTGCGGAAAAAATTTCTGGCAGCCGACATAGGCTTTTCGGGCTGCAACCTGGCCTGCGCTGAAACCGGACACATCACCACGGTTTCCAACGAGGGCAATATCCGCATGTCCACCACCCTGCCCCGGGTTCATGTTGCCATTATGGGGATGGAACGGGTCGCCGCCCGGTTGCAGGACCATGACATGCTGCTGAGACTGCTTTGCCGTGGAGCCGCCGCCCAGAATATAGGCACCTATGTCAGTTACATCGGCGGGCCCCGATGGGCACAGCAAATTGACGGGCCGGAAGAATTTCACCTGGTGATCCTGGACAACGGGCGCAGCCGCATACTGGCCGACGAGCAATTTCGGGAAATTCTGTGCTGCATCCGGTGTGCCGCCTGTTTGAATGTTTGTCCGGTTTATGGCAAAATCGGCGGCCATTCCTACGGACATCCGTACTCAGGTCCGGTGGGCGCCGTGATCATGCCGCTGTTGGCCGGGATCAACGCCGGCAAGGATCTTTGCCAGGGAGAAACCCTGTGCGGGGCCTGCCAGGATGCCTGTCCGGTCAATATTGACCTGCCGCGCATGCTGCTGGCCCTGCGGGCCAAACTGGCCGATGGCGACACGCAGTGGAATGTCACCCGGGCCAGCCGCCGCGAAAAAGCCGCTTTCCACCTGTGGTCGTGGATCATCCGCAACCGGCGCCTATATGATGTTTTTCTCCGGCTGGCATCGTTCGGACAGCGATTTCTTCCGCACAACAACGGCATGCTCTGCTGGCTTCCGCCGCCCATGAACGGCTGGACCCGGCAACGGGACATCCACCCGGTGGCAAAAGAAACCTTTATCCAACGCTGGAAAAAAGAATTATAGGATTATCTCCCGATGGAACAGCAGGCATTTATCCGCAAAATCCGATCGGCGCTGGGCAAGGCTTCGCAGCCGCAGTCCGAGGCAGTTGATCTTTGCACCAGCCGGTTTACCTCCGAAGCCGGCGAAATATTGGACCGGATTCAAAACCGGTCGCATCCGCAAAGGCGGCAGTTGCTGGACCGGCTCATGGAAATGGCCTTGCCGATTCATCTGAACATCATCCCGATAAACGACGAGCCCTGCGCAGCAGCGGCAATTGCCGATCTTGTCAGCAGCAAAGATCCGGAATGGGGCGAACAAAAACATATCGTGACATGGAAGCATCCGTTGATCGAACACCTGCAGCTGGCCGATGCCCTGGCCGACCAGAAGGTGCCCGTTGACGTGATAGATTTAAACGACCGCCAATTCGCGGGATTGTCCGAAACAGAAGCCAGACGGCAGTTGCGAACCCGGGTCATCGATTCCTATATCGGGGTGACGGCCGCCGATTTTTGCATGGCCGATACGGCAACGCTTGTCATGAGAACCCGTGCGGGTCAGGCGCGCTCGGTTTCACTGGTGCCTTCGATTCACATCGCCGTTATCCACATCGAGCAGATTATTGCCGATCTCAAGGAGTTATACGCACTTTTGCTTTGGGATCCCGAAGTGCGCAAAGAGGGGCTAACCAATTGTATGACCTTTATTTCCGGGCCCAGCAAAACCGCCGATGTTGAGGCCACCATGGTGCACGGGGCCCACGGCCCGCGGGAGGTTCATATTTTGGTAATTACAGATTCAGCCGCCGGTCAGATCTTCCCGGGCCGGTGAAAACACCTCGATGATCTCGGCGGGGGCATCCAGGTTTTGACCGCTGTGGAGAACATCGCCGGGGATGTGATAGGCGTTGCCGGCGGTAACCACTTTTTTCTCACCGGCAATGGTCAGTTCGATTGTTCCCTTGACGACAGTGCCAATCTGTTCATGGGGATGGGAATGCTCGGGCACGATGGCACCAGGCGCCAGGCTGAAAAATACCAGGGTCATATTATTGCCAGCGATGATGCGCATTTGCACACCCTCAGCCGGGGATTTCACCTCGATGTCTTGCACGTTATAAAAAGTCATTATCACCCTCCTTTT
>JAOZSC010000491.1 GCA_029939875.1 Desulfobacterales bacterium | reverse complement strand
AATACTCAGTGAAATGCTGGACGACGGGCTTAAAATCAGTTCCCGCTAAAGAATTGTAAATATTAAGGATAACCACCGCTACCATTGCACAATAGCAAAAAAAATACCACCCGCCGGGACCGATCCGCGGCCAATAAAAAGAAACCGTCGCCTTCAATTCTGATCATCCTGACAGGGTCACTGGGAGATGTCGCCCGGGGGCTGTGCCTGGTGTCCCATATTAAAAGTCATTGGCCTCACAGCAGGGTGTCCTGGCTTATTGAGCGTAAAAAAGCAGAGTTGGTCAGCATTCACCCGCAGCTCGACGATGTGATCATCTTCGACCGGTCGGGCGGCATCAGGGGAATCCTGAATTTGCGCCGGGCACTGCACCGGGAGCAGTTCGATATTACCCTGGACCTTCAGCGGATTTTCAAAAGCGGCTTTTTTTCGCTGCTTTCCAGAGCCCGCCGACGGATCGGCTTTCACCGGCGCAATTGCAAAGAGATGAACTGGCTGTTTAACAATGAAAAAATTCCATTTTACCATGAAGATCTCCCCAAGCTTGATCATTACCTGAAGTTTACCGAACACCTGGGCCTGCAGGCCCCTGACCGACTGGATTTCGGACTGGTTGGCCCGCAACTCGACAAGGCGCTGCCCCCCACCGTAACGGATATTCGAAAATCCTGCGTGGCCGTGGTGATGGGCTCCTCCTGGGAATCGAAAGACTGGCACTTTGAAGGATATCTGCAATTGGTGCGCCGCATTGGCACAGATCTGAAACGTCGGGTGGTATTGCTGGGGGGCAGTTCCCAGGGACCTGCCGCCCAACGGCTGATTAAAAAATCAAACCCAACCGGCGTGATCGACCTCACCGGCAATTCGCTGGTGGAAATGACGGCGGTTCTTGAAGCCGCGGCGGCGGCCGTGGGTCCTGATTCGGGTCCCGGACACTTGGCGGCAGCCGTGGGCACCCCCTATGTGACCCTGTTCGGGCCGACTCCTGCGGGCAGGCATGCACCTTACGGCTGTGAAGACCTGGTCGTTATATCCGGGGCAGATTGCGCTCCGTGCTATGCCAAACGCTGTCGCGAAGGCACCAACCGATGCATGGTCGACATCGATGTGCAGATGGTGGTTCAAAAAATCACCAGGGCGCTGGCAAGGAGCCAAAAATCAAAAAAATGAGCGCCGAACCCGGAAAAGATGAATGTTGAACATCGAACGTCCAACGTCGAATGATGAATGCAACAAAAGAAGAACCTCAAGCATTCAACCACACTTTGGCATGGTTGAATGGGAAAAACTGAAAACATTGACTCTTTCATGTTCTTTTTTTATATTTCACTTTTATTCAATTAAGGTTGCGCAGTGACAAACGACAGCCGCCAATTACAACCTAAAACCATCGTCGTTTTCTGCCCGAACTGGGTGGGAGATGTCGTCATGGCAACACCGGCATTTGCCTGCATCCGGCAGGGATACCCTCGCTCCCGGCTCATTGCGGTGATCCGCGGATACGTCAAAAAAGTTATTGAGGACGCGCCATGGTTTGACGGGATTGTCCAAGCCGATGATAAAACCCTGCCCGGGTTTTACCAACTGGTCGGGCGCATTCGCCGGTTGGATTCGCAGATGGCCATTGTATTTCCAAATTCACTGCGTGCGGTGCTGACCGCCCGCCTCGCAGGGGCCAGGAAAGTCTACGGTTACCGCCGCAACGGCAGGGATGTTTTTCTCAGTGGCGGACCGCTGCCCCGGCGACAAGCCCGGCGAGTCGTGCCCGAGCCGATGACGGCCTATTACCTGGGGATATGCCGCTGGCTAGGCCTGTCTGTTGATACGCAAAAAAAGCCCCGCCTGCATGTTTCCGGTTCACTGGCGCAAAAAGGCCGCAAGCTTCTTGAGCGTTACGGCATCCGGGACGAAGACATGCTGATCGGATTAAATCCGGGTGCCCGATTCGGTTCTTCCAAGTGCTGGCCGCCGGAGCATTTTGCCCGGCTGGCCGACTTGCTGACGCAACGCTGGAACTGCAAACTGCTGCTGTTCATCGGGCCCGGTGAGGAACCTATCGCCAATGCCATTGTCGGGCTCAGTCGCGTCGAAATCATTAACACCGCAACGGAGCACGTGGACCTCGCTGTTTTAAAACCGTTGATTCAGCGCTGCCGCCTTCTGGTAACCAATGATACCGGACCCCGCCATTATGCCGTGGCGTTTGATGTTCCGGTGGTTGTCATTATGGGGCCAACGGATCCCCGCTACACCGACTCGAACCTGGAAAAAACCATTGTGCTGCGCCGGGAGATGGACTGTTCCCCCTGCCATCTAAAAAAATGCCCGCGGGATCACAGCTGTATGACCGAAATCACTCCGGAGGCGGTGCTGCACGCCGGCGAAAAATTGCTGCAGGAGCAAGCTTAAAAACCATGACATCATCATTTTACCGGGAAAAATGGACCAGCATGCAGGCCGGCGCTGCCGATCCGCAAGAAATCAGAAGGCTATCGCGACAGGTGGCGTATTCGTTCATGGACGCCTACCTGAAGGACTGTCATTATGAAGCAGATCATATCCGGCTGCTGTGCGAAATGACCACCGCCTCCCGGGACTCCCGGTTCAACGGTATCGCCGCCCGGGCGCTGTTCGGTATTATCATCGAAAGCCTGTGTGA
>JAOZSC010000490.1 GCA_029939875.1 Desulfobacterales bacterium | reverse complement strand
GGAAAGCAGAAAATGCAGCACCTGGTGCTTGCCGTAGTCAAACAAGCGCGAATCCCAGAGCTCATGGAGGCCGCGGGACCCGTCGTGAAAGTACTGGGACAGCGTGCCGTCAAAGCGGCTTAATCCTTCGGTTTCGTTGGACACGGCATGGGAGTGAATGAGATCCATGAAAACGGCCAGCCCGGCCCCATGGGCTGCATCTACCAGGGCTTTGAGGTCTTCCGGGGTGCCAAAGCGCGAACTGGCCGCAAAAAAACTGGACACCTGGTAGCCGAAGGACCCGTAATAAGGATGCTCCTGGATGGCCATCAACTGGAGGCTGTTGTAGCCGGCTTTGACGATGCGCGGCAGCACGGTGGCGGTAAATTCCCTGTAAGAGCCGATTTTTTCTTCTTCCTGGGCCATGCCGATGTGGGTTTCGTAAATCAGGGGAGCCTGCGCCGGACGGCGAAAATCGTTGCAGCGCCATCGGTAGGGTCCATCAGGCTGCCAGACCTGGGCATTGAAGATCAGGCTGGCCGGATCCTGCACCACGCGGCGGGCATAGACCGGGATGCGGTCTCCCCGGCCGCCGGGCCAGTGGATGCGCAGACGATAAAGATTTTTATGGTGCAGGGTTTTTTCAGGCAAACGAATTTCCCAGATGCCGTCCTCGTTGAGCCGCTGGAGAGCAAATTCGCTTTTTTCCTGCCAGCCGGTCATCTCCCCGATTAAAAACAGGGCCGTCGCATGGGGTGCCCATTCGCGAAAGACCCACTGATCACCGTGCCGGTGCAGCCCGAAGTATTCATGACCGGAGGCAACGTCGGCCAGGGTCATTTTTTTCCCGGTCAGGCGCTTTTCGGTTGCCCGAATTTTCGACAAGCGCCGGCGAATGATTTTCTCGTAAGGCTTTAAATAGGAATCGGTTCTGATCAGTGCCGCCGCGGCATGTCGGACCGGATCCATTGCAGCCCCGGCAGTATTTTTAGTTGATGGGTACATACACATATTCGTTTTCGGTATCTTGCGTATGAATCGGCTCAGGGTTTATCCCTGTCAACCGGTTTAATATCGATGCCGCCGGCGTCAACCGGACCGTCGACAATCAGCGGGCGCTGCAGCATTTTTTCGTACAGCCGGATGTACTGACGCGCTGTATTGGCATGGGTAAAGGTGGCGGTGCTTTCAGACATAATGCGTTTAATCTGGGTGGTTTTTACCGTTTGGGGTTGATTGTAAAAGGCCATGGCCTGGGTGATGGCCCAGAACAGACCGCCGGCATCAAAGGTTTCAAACAAAAAGCCGTTGCCCGTATTGCGGTTTATATCCAGGTGGGTGACGGTATCGTGAATTCCGCCTGTGTCGTGGGCCACCGGCAGGGCACCGTAGATGGGTGCGATCATCTGCGGCAGACCGCAGGGCTCGAAACTGGACGGCATCAGGATAAAGTCCGCCGCACCGTATGCCAGGTGCTCCAGGCGGTTGGAAAAATCACATATCGCCACCCGGTCGTGAAATTCGTGAAAATTGACGATATTTCTGAATACAGCCTGGTAATCGCCGTTGGCAACAAATACGATCTGCAGGTTTTGGTCCCAGTAAGTTGAAATGACCCGGTAAAAAATGTCCGCTAGCAGTGGGCACCCTTTCTGGACCGGGTCAAGCCGTGATGGCCAGAAAAACAGCGGCGCGCGTTCGTCTTCAATGAGCCCCAGCTTTTTTTGCAGGTGCAGCTTGTTTTCTTTCTTGCCAGTTGCATGATCCCCGGGCCCGTAAGGTTGTGCCAGGTCTTTGTCAGCCTCCGGGCGAAAGGACGGGTCGGGCGCATTGAGGATTCCGGCCGCACATTCGGCCTGCACCTTTTGGGTCAGTTCCCGGCGAACGGGGGCTTCCACAAAGGGGTGCCGGTCGTTGACAATTTCCTGTAAAAAAGTGGGGCTGACCACATTGACAAAGTGGGCGGCAAAGATACCGCTGGTCAGCAGGTCCACCGGGTTGTTTCCCCGGGCCTGTTCGTAGTTGCCGGCCATTTTTTCATAGTAAAGGTTCTGCCAGAAATAGGCCGCATCGATGCCCCGGTCTTCGATGGCCGCCAGTGTTGTTTTAACGGTGTGGATATTGTGGACGGTAAAAAGACAGGGGATGCCCTGCTGTCTGGCCATGGCCGGGATCAGGCCGGTCATCCAGTCGTTGCAGTGAATCAGATCGGGCTGCACCCGGGGGACGATATTGTTGATGACTTCCCGCTGAAAGGCCAGGGAAAGCTTGATATTCTGTTCCCCGTAATAAGAATAAACCCGGTTGACATAGTAAAAGGCCCGGTCTTCGGCCAGGTGAACGCGGTCGTCAGGCATTTTGCGCTGGATGCGGTTGATTTCTTTTTTTAAAACCGGCGCCAGTTTGTCGCTGAAAATTTCACGGTAGTCCGGAATGGCCACATGAACGTCGGCACCCTGTTCAAACAGGGAGCTGATCAGCGCAGCCGACACATCGGCCAGACCGCCGGCCTTGGCCGTGTAAAAAGAAGCCAGGCCACCCATGCGGTGCGGCAGGTAGGTAACTTCCGGGGTGACAACCAGCACCCGGGGGTTGCAGACAGCGGCGCTCATTCTTTTCCCCCAATAATAAGACAGAGCGCACAGAGCGCAGCGAATCTATACTTCATCATTCGAAATTCC
>JAOZSC010000489.1 GCA_029939875.1 Desulfobacterales bacterium | reverse complement strand
AGATTGTGCGCGATACCCCGGCGCCGGAACCGTTGATGACCATGGGGGACCTGCCCAATATTTACCGCGCCCAGTGGTTGGCGGATACGGCCGATGTCATGGGGCTGCTGCAACAAGGCGGGGTGGACGTCAGTTTTATCGGCGGGGCCCAGGTGGATCGCTTCGGCAATTTGAATACCACTTATATCGGCGGTGCTCAAACGGTGGCAACCCGCCTGCCCGGCAGCGGCGGTGCCTGTGACCTGGCCTGCCTGGCCAAGCGGCATATTATCGTCATGTCCCATGAAAAGCGCCGTTTTGTGCCCCGGGTGGATTACATCACTTCTCCCGGCTACGGGCAGGGGGGGCGTTGGCGCCAAGAAACCGGTCTGCCGCGGGGAGGGCCTGCTGCGGTCATCACCACCCTGGGCCTGTTGCGCTTTGATCCGCAGTCCGGGGAAATGGTGCTGGCTGCGGTTCATCCGGGCATCAGCGTGGATACCGTTTTGGCCAAAACCGGCTGGCCATTGAAGGTTGCCACCGATCTGGGGCAGACCCCCGCTCCCACGGATTCAGAACTGGCCATCCTGCGGCGTTTCGATCCTGCGGGATATTGGACGGGCGCCTGAAACTATCTGTAATTTAAGGAAATGGCGTCATTTATAGGTGAAACCCAATCCCAGGCGAACCAGTCTGCGCCAATATTTATATATTTTTTCTTGACAAAAAACCGCGTAGCTGTGATATAGCTTCTAAACATTCTTTGGTTAATGAACAAAATTTAGCGGTTATGGGGGAGGAAACTTTAAATTCCACATCACAACAAGGAGGAACCGATGAAGTTAACAAGATTTTTAACCGTAGCACTGATTTGTTTAGTTGGTCTGGGACTTGTCATCACACCGGCGCTGGCCAAAAAAAAACCTTCCTTAGATGCGTGGAAGGCTAAATTCGATCCATCAGGTGCCAAGTATAAATTCATTGTTTCCAATGTATCCCACCCGGTGTTGAAGGGTGTTTATACCGGTTTTGCGATCCGCGATGAATTATGGAAACGCTCCAACGGGCGCATGTACCTCAACTACAAACCCTTTTCCATGCTGGGCGGCGAGGTCGAAGTTCTCAACCAGCTGCAGATGGGCGCTATCCAGGGCATGGCCTGCAGCTCGGTGGCATCCACCAACCTGGGTCCCAGATTCGGTCTTGTAAACCTGCCCTTTTTAATCAATTCGTTTGAAAAACTGGACAAATTTACCAAAAGCGGCAAACTTTTTGATCACTTTCTGATGGCCATGGATCATCAGGGGATTATGGGCGTTGATATTGCCAGCTACGGTAATTACGGCTGGGCCACCACGGTACCGGTGCGCACGATTGCCGATGCCAAGAAGGTAAAATTTCGTATCGCCGAGGCCGCAGTTAATAAGCTGACCTACAAAGCCTGGGGCTTTAACCCCGTGGTCATGCCCTGGCCGGATGTGCCGGTGGCGTTAAAGCAGGGCGTTATCACCGGACTGGATCATACCCTGACCGTGTGCAGCATTACCAAAAAATTTGAGGTGGCCAAATACTTTACCGAGATTAATTACGCCCAGGGCCTGTTTATCTGGCTGTTTAACAAGGCCTGGTACAATAAACTGCCGGCCGATCTTCAAAAAATACTGGTGGAAACCGTGCACGATATGTGCGCCGAAGCGCGCATAGCAGCGAAAAAGCAGGAAGCAGCCCAGATCCCTGCGGCCAAGGAAAAGTATGGCGTTCAATTTTTTAAACTGTCTGCTAAAGAAATGGCGATTCTTACTAAAGAGGCAAGTTCGGTTCACACGAAGTTTGCCCCTGAAATTAATAAAAATTACAGCGCAGACACGTATAAGCCTGCTAATTTTCTGAAAGAGGTCCAGGACTACATGGGTTATAAGCCCTAACATTTTTTTCTGTAAAATATAGATGGTTGAAAATGTTACCCCCTCAGGTGGATTCTACTCCGCAGAACACCGATCCGCCTGGGGGAGAAATTCGACGATGTCTATATGCTTCCAATACCCCGCCTTTTTATGGCGGGGTAATTATTTAAAGATTGAACCGGGGAGGATAATCCCATGTTTGGAAAGTTGCTAAACTTTTTGGACAAGATCATGACTTTTTTTGAAGAGTGGACCCTGTTTATCAGCGTAATGGTGGCTTTAGTGGCTCTTTTTGTGAATGTCGTATTAAGATACGGGTTCAACTATTCCCTGGCCTGGTCGGAGGAGCTTGTCAGAGAAGTCATTATTTACACCACCTTTATTGGATGCAGTGCCGCCGTCAAGAATCGTTCCATGATTAAAATTGACGCTTCGGTGCAGCTTCTTCCCAGGTTCAAAATGCCGCTGACGTATTTCAGTAATTTCGCTACCATGATTTTTGCGGGCATGATGATTTATTATGGCTGGTTGATGGTGATGCTGCAGTATCGCACCCACCAGAAGACCATTATTATGGAAATTCCGCTGGTCATCCTGTATCTCATCCTGCCGTTGATGGGAGTGATGATGTTGATTCGATCGATTCAGGTCGTTTACCAGGATGTTAACGAACAACGCGCTCAGAGACAGGAAAATTAACTTTTACGGACAAAACAACCCCACCAGGAGATCCGGTATATGGAACTGAGCCACCTCATTATTGTTCTGATTCTGCTGGG
>JAOZSC010000488.1 GCA_029939875.1 Desulfobacterales bacterium | reverse complement strand
TGAGATACCCAGATATTTTTTGACGATCTTATAGGCAGAGATGCGGCTCAGTACACCTCCGCGATAGTTGAGCCATAGATTACTGCTCTGCATCCCTGCTGCTTCCAGGTAGGCTTCCAGTGCCTCCACTGCTACCGGAGCAAGCGGAACGACCCTCTCCTTCTCTCCTTTGGCAAAACGGATCTTCAACCAGCCATCCGCAATATCTCTACGCTGCACACTGAGTGCTTCACTGACCCGGCAACCGCTCGCATAGAGAAAAAGGATCAGTGCGTAATCCCGCAGACCGGCAAGGGTCGTACGGTCGATCAGCGATACACCCTGCATGATCTCTTCGTAACTGAGATATTTCGGAAGATTTTTCGGTACTTTTGCCATAGGGATGCGAATCTTCATCGCCGTAAAATCGTTTCGGTGGCAAAAATGGTAAAAGCTGTTGATAGAGGAGAGTTTCCGGTTGAGTGTTCGCTTGTTTTCGAATGTAGGGAGAAATGAGAGAATATCGACTGTTTCCAGCCGGAGCAGTGTTTTGGAACTCTGCGTCTCGAGCTGCTTCAGGTCTGTGATGTAGGATTCGACTGTCTGGGTATCGAGTGCCTTGATGACACTCAAATACTCTTCAAATGCCGCAAGGATATCACTCACAACTTCAGTTTGTCGAGGGCAATTACCTTGTTGTCCGTATAGATTCTGTGACCGGAAGTGACGGCGAAACTTTTGACTTTGCCGACATCATAGATACGATACCTCTTCAATGCAGCATCGAGTACGATCAATGAGCCTTTCTGATCCAGCGCATAGACACGGCCGCCAAATGCGGTAGCGGCACTGAAGTGGGCAAATTTGAATTTTTTTCTCGCAAGCTCTTTGAGCGATGGTGAGAACTTGACGATTTCCCCCGCCTTGGTAAAGACGTAGATCGCTTTATTGGCGACTGCCACTTCACTGATCCCTTCACTGAACTCACCCTCGCTGCTGCCGATGATCATCACTCTGCTTGGTGTCGCAGCGACCAGTGTGTTACCCATTCGTGAGAGGAAGATGATATTGTTGAGTTTGGTTTTGGAGCTGACGTAAATCACTCTGGCATTTTCCGGACTCTGCATATCGAGGATCAGCAATTTGCCGTCTAGTGTCGGGATCACCGCAAGACTGTCGACAAATATCGGGCTGGCGATACGCGCATCCACTGCAAAGACATCGTCCGATTTGCTCTCTATCAGCTTCTCTTTGGTAGAGAGCTTGTATTGTCCTGGAGGAGATAGACAACCTTGCCGTTCTTGATCGCCGCCGAGACGACAGGTGCTTCAAAGTGAACCGTTCTGACCACTTTTTTGCTCTTCTTGCTGATCAGGGAGAGTGTCCCTGCACCGTTCGCTGCCAGAATCGTTGAAGCATTCTCTCCAAGATAGTGATTTCCGGCACCCAGATGAACCTGGCCGGGGCCTTTTTTGCTGACATAAGTCCCATTGTCGAACGTCATACCGTTACGCGTGAGATAGACAGCCTTGCCCTTATGCCCACTGATGGCACCGGCAGCCTTGTAGGTCTGCGCGGGTTCAAAATATTTCTTGCCACTGCATCCTGCAAAAAGAAGCAGAGCGACAGCGGCCCAGATCAACTGTTTCATCATTTGCCCTTGATTGTATAGTGCTTCAACAGATTGGCAACCTGAGCGACTGGAGAACGTGCATCGATCAGTTCCAGCTTGGCTTTTGCCTCTTCCCTTTTACCGGCCTTCAGTGCAATATAGGCATCTTCGATCAGAGACATCTCTTTATAATAAACCGATTCACTGGGCTTGGATGCCAGAACCTGACTGCTGTATCGGCTGATGTCGGCAATCAGGGGATTTTTGCTCCCGGCAAGCTCTTCCAATTTCCCGGCATCTTTGGATTTGATCGCCTCTTCATAACTGTAGAGCTCGAAAAGTGCAGGATTTTTACTGCGAAGCTGTGCGAGTGCCTCACTGTTTTTGGGGTCCTTCTGCAAGAGCAAAAAGGCTTCGTTGGCACTGTTGAGTTTCGCCTCATGAATAGCGCCCATAATCGCTTTCCCTGCAAAGAAAAGAACGATAGCACCCACTACAGCCCAGATTTTATATCGATGTTTCTTATAAAAAGTTTCAGCTTTCAGCACGCTTTCGAGTACTTTCTCGTCCCCGCTCAGCTCTTGTTTGACATAATTGACATTATCCTGAATATTCACACAGACTCCTGATATTGAAAGACAAAGGGGTAGCCCTCTATTTTGCGCTTATTATACCATCAGGAGTTGAAATTTGACAAAACGCTGCCTCTATCTCCCCACAAAACAGCCGGTAAATCGGCGAATAAAATGTGAATTTCTCTTTCCCTCTTGACCATATAAGCGTTTTATGCTATAAATAATACAAATTAACTCCGAATTAGGAAAAGCAATGGCACAAGAAGAGATCAACAAAGCTGTTTCGGGCGAATATACACTCGGTTTCGAGATCGATATCGAAACCGAAGTCGTACCGCCCGGACTGAATGAAGGGACGATCCGCTTCATCTCCCAAAAGAAAGAGGAGCCCGAGTGGATGCTCGATCTTCGCCTCAAAGCACTGGAGAAATGGAAAAAGATGACAGAGCCGCACTGGGGGCATCTGGAGTATGAGCCGATCGATTATCAGTCGATCTCCT
>JAOZSC010000487.1 GCA_029939875.1 Desulfobacterales bacterium | reverse complement strand
AGGAGATCCCAGGTTGTTGGCCACATCCGCGTTGAAGTCGAACTCGAAAGCAGATGTAACGCCGGTGAAATCCGTGCCCTCGCACAGCACAAAATCACAGCGTTTTTCCAGGACCTTGTATTTGGCGAGAATGATTTTTAAAAGGCCGTCATAGCTGCCCGCACCGACCATATTGCGGGCATCACTGTGCCGGCAGGCGAACATATCCGCGTAAGGAATTTTTAAATTGTAGCGGCTGCGGATTAACTCGATGTTGTTGTCCTGCTCAACATCCGGGATAATGGGGCGAAAAAATCCGATGTTGTGCAACCGCCGGGACAGCAGCTCCATAAGGCCGAGGGCCACCAATGATTTGCCGCTGCGCGGCTCCATGGCGGCAATGTATAAATTATTTGACATTGATAAATCTCCTTTATCACTTTAAACACTACGGATGTTTTTGGCAACTATTTGTTGCTCTGGCCCGGGGAAACAATTTACGCGCGCCAATTGCAACTAATTGAGAACTTAATAAAGTTAGCTATCGGTTGTTCTGCTGTTCGAGGGGGGGGGTTGCAATTTATGCCCAAAACGGTGTATAAGCCACCGTGTTTTGTTTCACCACAACCGGAGTTCAAAAAGGAGGTAAAAATGCCCAAACAGGCGGTCAAGAAAATGAATGGGGTGCTGGCCTCGGTATTTGCGCACACCGGTCACATCTCAAAGGAAGATGCAAGGGAAATCAGCGGGTTGGATGACCATGAGTTCGAAAAGGTATACGCCAGAGCCGCCGACATTGCAGAAGATGTCATGAAAGCTGAGGGCAACCGGATGGACAAATTCATCGAGCACTTTGCCAAAGTAATTGACAAATACACCAAAGAATTCGGGGACCAATCTTTTTTCTAGGCTCAACGCGTGTCCTGGGGTGGCTGCCGGTAATTGTCACGCCGGTCCGGACAGGCCCGGCCTCTTGACTAAGGTCGGCTGATACCCTTGCCGGCATTTTGTCCTTGCGTTTTATAGATGGTGTGGTATTTCATGTTATGATTCTGCTGCAAAAAATTCATACCGTTACCCGGCCTTTGTACTGCCGGGAAGCGAAATGGTTTTTAAACGTCATACCACAGACTAAAATCGAACCACGATTCCAGCAAGCCAGACCGCGTTGAAAAGGAAAAGCACACAATGGCAGACGATTCGACGGCACCGGATACCGCGGGCACAGAGGCGATACGGCCGGCCAAAGGGGTGGTGAGATCTTTTTTTGATTTTTTTGGTCTCAAAACCATTCGGCTCAACAACGATCTGGGGGCCATGGCCATCTTTTTTTTCCGGTCTTTTTTCATGATTTTCCGGGTCAAGGCCATCCCGGAAATTATCCAGCAAATTTATTTTATCGGCGCCAAGTCCGTGCAGATCGTGATGCTCGTGGGGTTTTTCACGGGCATGGTACTGGGGCTGCAGCTGTATCAAGTGCTGGTCAAGTTCGGCTCGGTGGGGGTGCTGGGCACGGCGATCGCCCTGACGCTCATCCGGGAGATGGGCCCGGTGCTGGCGGCGATCATGATCACGGCGCGCGCGGGTTCGGCTATGACCGCCGAAATCGGCATCCAGCGCATCTCCGAGCAGGTCGACGCCCTGTCGACCATGCGCATCGATCCGCTGGGATTTTTAATCAGCCCGCGCATTGCGGCGGCCATTATCAGCTTTCCGATTTTAACGGCCCTTTTTGATCTCATCGGCATTATCGGCGCCTGGGTCAGCGCCTGCCTGTTGCTGGGGGTCAATTCCGGTTCGTACTTTTACCGCGTGGTGGCCAGCACCAATATGGAAGACATTCGAGGCGGTTTTATCAAGGCCATTGTCTTCGGGCTTTTGATTGTGACTATCTGCTGTTTTCAGGGATTTTATACCCACATGCGCACGGACAGTTACGGGGCCAAAAGTGTGAGCCTGTCCACCACCTCGGCGGTGGTGATTTCGTGCGTGATGATCCTGATTTCCGATTACGTCGTAACCTCATTTCTTTTGTAGGAAACGCCATGGACACTCACAGAGAACCTTTAATTGAGTTTAAAGGGGTCAGCAAGACCTTCGGCGATCGCAATATTTTGAACCGCATCAATTTTTCGGTTTACGAAGGCGAGGTGACCACCTTAATCGGACTGTCGGGGACGGGAAAAAGTGTCACCCTCAAGCACATCATCGGGATGCTCAAACCCGATGAGGGGCAGATTCTGTTCCGGGGCAAACCCATTGACCAGATGCGCAAGTCCGAATGGAATGCGTACATTGCTCAGATCAGCTACATGTTTCAAAACAACGCCCTGTTTGATTCGATGACGGTATTTGAAAACGTGGCGATGCCGCTCAAGTACACAACAAAATTGAAAAAAAAAGAAATCGAGCAAAAGGCCATGGCGCGCATCGAGCAGACCGAACTGACCGAGGTGGCTGACAAGTACCCTTCGGAGATTTCCGGTGGCATGCAGAAAAGGGCCGCACTGGCGCGCGCGCTGGTGACGGATCCGAACATCGTCCTGTTTGATGAACCCACCACGGGCCAGGACCCCATCCGAAAAAATGCCATTTTAAGCATGGTGGCCGAATACCAGAAACGTTTTGGGTTCACCGCCCTTTTGATCAGCCATGAAATTCCGGATGTATACTTCATCTCCAACCGCATCCTGGCCC
>JAOZSC010000486.1 GCA_029939875.1 Desulfobacterales bacterium | reverse complement strand
AAAAAAGCCGCGTCCAGGTACACATCCATCAGGTTGAAAAAATCCTTGCGATTCTGGGTCGCAAACGGGTACATAGTCCAGTCCGAAGCCGTGAAGGCATTCATAAAGGTGCTCAGACTGCGTTTGAGCATCGAAAAAAACGGGTCACGCACCGGATATTTTCGGGAACCGCACAGGACCGTGTGCTCCAGGATATGGGCCACACCAGTGGAATCCCGGGGCACGGTTTTAAAGGCCACACTGAATGCATTTTCAGCATCGGCGTTGGCAATATGGATGTGCCGGGCGCCGGTGGTTAAATGCGTCAGGGCGTAAAAAACGGATGAAATTTCGGTCAGCGGTTCAACGCGTTCCACGCGGTAACCACCAATACGGTCACCAGCCTTGAAACTGGAATTTTCGGAATTCATGCGAGTTTTCATGTCTGCGATTGACCCTTAATAAGAGTTGTTTTGTGTATTTTGAAGAAGTGCCTGAAAAAAAATGCCTGAAGTCTAAAGTGCGCTAAAACTAAAGTGACTAAAGTTTTTGACATTTGCGCGGCTTTCTGTCAAGGATGCTGAGGCCAAAAAATACGAAGGAAGCCACGGACACGCCTGTATGCAACACAACCCGCTGCTCATCAAAGCCGTTGTTTTTCACCTGGAAAGCACGTTGTGCACACCGACCCAACCGGATGAAAACGCACGCAAGGTATCAATCGGATGCCCGCCACAAACACCGTTGCTGGAGTTTATCCGCACCGTGGCGGATCCCGAACGTAAAAAGCACATGCTGTCCAGCCTTGAGCAGCTCGAACTGGCCGCCGTCGACAGCGCCGGCCCCGCGCCCGGGGCCGAAGCACTGGTGCAGTATGTGGCCAAAAAAAATTTGAAAGTCGCGGTCTTCAGTCACAACGGCCCGGCAGCAACCGACAAAATTCTGCAAGCGCTCTCACCGGTCGACCTTTCAATTTTCAACAGCATCCTGTGCCGGCAGGATCTACTGGAAAATCCCCGGAACACCAATACGGTTCGGTTGGCGGCCGAAAAAATGAATGTGCCAGCAGACGGGGTCGCGGTGGTGACAGCGGATGCGAATCTTTTTGACCAGGCCCGGCAGGCCGGCTCCATCGCCGTGCTCATCGATCCGTCGGCCCCGAACGAACAGGACGCCTTAGAAAATGAATTTTATATTTCCCGTCTGTCCCGATTTCAAAATATCGTCCGCCTCCTCCTGCCGCTGCCGGCCGGAAAATTGCCCAATGATCTTTTGCGCGAATTTCTCGACCAGTTTGTTTTCGACGACCCGTCAATCATCATCAACCCGGGGGTAGGGGAAGATACTGCCGCCGTAAACGTCGAGCCCGAGCAGGTGCTGGTGCTCAAATCCGATCCGATCACCTTCGCAACGAATTCCATCGGTCAGTATGCCGTTTTAGTCAACGCCAATGACATCGCTACCTCGGGAGCCAAACCCCGCTGGTTGCTGACCACCCTGCTGTTTCCCCCCGGTATTACCGCGCTTGAAATTCGCAGGGTCATCGACGAATTGAAACAATTTTGCCGGCAATGGGAAATCACCCTGTGTGGCGGGCATACTGAAATTACCGATGCAGTAACGCGGCCGGTGGTAACCGGAATGATGGCGGGCACCGTAACCCGACGGCAACTGGTGGACAAACGAAATATGCGGCCTGGCGACCGGGTTTTGCTGACCAAAGCCGTCGCAGTGGAAGGCACGGCAATTATTGCCCGGGAATTCGGCGATCGGTTGAAAAAAGCCGGCATGACCGTCGCACAGATTGACACCTGCCGTGAATTTCTGTCCCGTATCAGCATCCTGCCGGAGGCTCAAATTGCCGGTGCCAGCGAGGCCACCAGCGCCATGCACGATGTCACCGAGGGCGGTCTGGCCACCGCCATAGAGGAACTGAGTATCGCCGGAGGGCACCGGATCGACATCGATATGGACGCCATTCCGGTTTTCGCGCAGACCAATGAGGTCTGCCATCTGCTGCACATTAACCCGCTGGGGTTGATCGGCTCCGGGTCTCTGTTGATCTGCTGCCGACAGGCCGGCTGTGAACCGCTGATGGAGGCCATCCACGCCGCCGGCATCCAGGTAAGCTGTATCGGAAAAGTTATGGGAAAAGGCCATGGAATCACCGCTACCCGGGAGGGCCAGCCGGATTACTGGCCACGTTTTGACGTTGATGAAATCACACGACTTTTTTAGTTCTTCCTTACACCGTGGCCGAAAATCTCAAAGGCGATTGCAAGGGTCTGCTTGAGGTAGTCTTTTTCCTCATCGATAATCTTTTTGCTGGTCAGCCAGAGCACAACGCCTGAGAACAGCGCCCAGAACGTATCTGCCATGGCCACCGGGTGCCGATCAATAAACAGGCCTTGCTCCACACCGTCACGAAATATTTTGGCCATCGAGTTCAGTGACTTGCGTGACAATGTCTTTATTTGCTCCATCAACTCCGGAGACAGGTTTTTCAGCGTTTCGCTCGATTGCAGATGGAACATGTTGATGATAATGAGCGGATCAAACTCATAGACATCGTACATGGCTTCCATCAATGACTCTAATTTCTGATCCGGACCGGCATCTTTTTCATCAATGACGTGTTCCACGCGAATGAGAAGGTATTGAAGGATTCTCAAAGACAAAGAGGCATACAGTTCTTCCTTGTTCTTGA
>JAOZSC010000058.1:9050-10185 GCA_029939875.1 Desulfobacterales bacterium | reverse complement strand
AATCGTCATGACCGATGGCTATTATAACGGGCTGACGTTTTCCTTTACCAACGCTGACGGGGACAACGGAGCTCCCTATGCGGATTCTTATCAGAAGACCCTGGCCGACGTGGCCATGTACTATTATGAAAATGATCTTTCAGCGAGCCTGGATGATTCTGTTCCGACCAACGAACGCGATAATGCCACCCACCAGCACATGGTGACCTATGGGGTCGGCTTCGGCGTGACCGGAACCTTAAATCCGGATGATTTCGATAGCAACCCGACCCATGCAGATTTTCTAAAAAACGCCTATGGTAGCTATCCGCACTGGCCCAACCCGGCAAGCGGCGATCAACAAAAAATCGATGACCTGTGGCATGCCTCGGTCAACGGCCGGGGACGATTCCTGACAGCCTCCAAGCCGCTGGATTTGATCAACAGTTTGCTGTTGCTTTTAAAGTCTATTAAACTCAGCACCGGATCGGCTTCATCGGTCTCGGTCAATGGAGATGAATTATATACCAAAATCAATAACGATACGCTGCTGTTTCAAGCTAAGTATTACACCGAAACCTGGCACGGAGATGTGCTGGCCTTTCAAATCGATGCGGTCACCGGAGAGCTTGTCAAGCCCGCGCTTTGGTCGGCTGCCTATAATTTGAGCGGTGAGACGGCGGACAATCGCAAAATTGCGACCTATGACGGGACTACATCAGGCCAATCCTTCAGGTTCAACCGCTTGACGGATGATCAAAAAACGCAACTGGATGCCAACTGGCAGACCGATGACACCTTGGCCCGAAATATCGTGGATTACCTGCGGGGAGACCCCTCCAATGAGACGGGTAGAGGGGGCGCGTTTCGCGATCGCAGCTGGTCGATTGCCGATGCGGACCACCCGTACAATGGGACAACAATCAGCTCCTCCCCGCTGGGCGATATCGTACATTCTTCACCGGTGTATGAAAATGGCGCGCTGTATGTAGGCGGCAATGACGGAATGCTGCATGTCCTTGAAGCGGCCACCGGCGAGGAGCTCTTTGCTTATCTCCCCAACCTGGTGTTCGAAAATCTTGCCAGCCTAACCAACCCGGACTATACCCATAAATATTTCGTGGATCTCACCCCCACGGTTAAAAACGGTGCCGGT
>JAOZSC010000058.1:0-9040 GCA_029939875.1 Desulfobacterales bacterium | reverse complement strand
AGTCTGGGAAAAGGCGCAAAAGGCTACTATGCCCTGGATGTATCGAACGTCAAACCCCTGGAAGGCAGTGTGCCACTGAACGAAAATGCTGTTGCCAATCTGGTTCTGTGGGAATATCCGAATCTGAATACCCCGGCTGTCGAAGTCGCGGACATGGGCTACTCCTTCAGCAAGGCGGCAATTGCGCAATCCAATGATGTTGATGCCGCGCCCTGGATTGCGATTTTTGGCAATGGCTACAACAGCCTCAATGGACATGCGGTGTTGTTGATCCTCGATTCGGTCACCGGTGAGCTCCTTAAAAAACTAGAAACCCAGGCGGGTTCCTGCAACGGACTGTCAACGCCGATCGTCATTGACGTGAATTACGACCGCAAAGTGGATTATGTGTATGCCGGTGATCTGAAGGGCAATTTATGGAAATTCGATTTAACCGACAGCGACTATCACAACTGGGATCTGGCCTACGATGAGGGCGGCGCGCCCAAGCCGCTGTTTGCCACGCCCAATCAACCCATCACCATCAAGCCGGATGTGATGTATCAGTGCTTTAAAAAGGGCTACATGGTGTTTTTCGGCACCGGAAAATACTTGGGGCAAAATGATCTGAGCGATACCAGCCCGCAAGCCATATACGGGATCTGGGATTACGGTGATGATGCCGATGATGGCGAGTATGTGGGAGATTTCAACAGTATCGAGCTGACCGACAGCAATCTTCCAGACACGACGTCTCTTTTCCATCAGACGATTGATGAGACGACAGTCAACGGTGTAAAATTCAGGGCAATCGCCAAGGCAGACACCGAAACTAATACCGCCCCGTACTGGCACACCACGGCACAGGATCCAAACGGGGTCGGAGACAATCCGGACCCGGATGCAAATGTCGGCTGGTATCTTGATCTGTCCCCTGGGGAGCGCGTGATCAGTGATGTGGTGATCCGGGACGGAAAATTACGGGTGAACACCTATGTGCCGAATGACAGTTTATGCGGCACGGACGGCAATTCCTGGCTGATGGCGATGAACGCTTGCAACGGGGGGGAATTGCTAGACCTCAATTTAGATATTAATGGCGACTCCGCGATTAATGAAGAAGATATGGTGCCTATCGTAAAAAGTGGGGTTTCAAAATTGATGGTGCCGACGGGCATGCAATTTAGCGGGCACGTGCAGTCACCGGCCATCATCATCATGGGCAATGGCCGAGAAATATTATACATGAGCTCTTCCAACGGAGAAATCAAAACCCTGGGGGCAAAAGCAGCCAAATTGGATCACCTACTGGCGCGTGTATCGGCCCTAACGATTGAGCTCACTGGGGATTTTATTTTTGGTTCACACTGGTCGAGGGGGCAGGCTCAGCAGCAGAAGATTTGAGCATTTTCGAGCGGCCTTCAAACAATGCCCCTTCCCTGATATCGATGGACTGCGCGGTACAGTCTCCAAACATCTGTCCCGTGGGCTGGATCTCCAGCTGCTTGCGGGCCAGGACATTGCCCCGGACCTGTCCCTGGATGACCACATTGTTGGCCTCGACGTCGGCTACCACCACGCCGCTGCTGCCCACGAACACATCGCCGTTTAGCTTGATAGCGCCTTTAAAGCGGCCTTCAACGTGAAAGTTTTCCTCGCCGCGAATCTCACCTTCTATCTTGACGTTCTTGCTCAGCAACGATGTTGAATCGGCAGGCTTTCTTTTTTCCATTTATATTCCTCCTTATTTCTTATCGGCAGTGGTAAACGCAGGCGTTGATGCTGCGGCTGGCGAAGCTGCATTTTTATCCTTCAGCGACGGGGAAGTTGAAGCTGAAGTTGCCACCTTAGCTACCGCTGGTCGGCTGCCGCTCATCTGGATATCCCCGTCAAACACCGCACCATCCAGGATTGAGATTTTCGGGGTGTGGATGTGCCCTTTGATCCGGGCGGTGCTGTCCAGGTGGATCTTGTTTCTGGCAGTGATGGTGCCTTCAATGCGGCCGTTGACCGATATTTCGTCCGCCTTGATGTCTCCCTTGATATTGGCGCCCTGGGAAATTTGCAGCTGACCCTTTAAGTCAAAATCTCCCTCGAAACCGCCCAGGATGATAAAATCGCCCTCACCGGTGACATTTCCGGTAATGGTCATGTTTTTCCCGAAATATGTCGTGGTTTTTCGAGGAGCGGGTGCTTTGACCGGTGCAGTGCTCGGGGCCTGGGGGGTCTTTTTTTTGCCAAATATCGTCATTGATAAACTCCTTTTTGCCAGGGTTTATTAATATTATGCTTGTAATTAAATATATAGTAAAATAAACAAAAAGTAAAAAGATTTGTGTCAGCTGCCCTGATGGGTGGGGATCAACCCCATCTCTACCATTCGGGAGGAAACGTGTTTGTAAGGGAGGGGTTTGTCCCCGCCGCAGGACGGCTTCGGAACGTCCATGCGACAGTTCATATTTTACTCCGAGATATTTAAGCAGGTGTCATTCGTTCCTTAGGCACCGGACAGCCAACAACGGCCAACTGGCCGATAGGTCATTGATTGCCATGCAAATCAACGTTGAATGCCATGCCGGCTATCGCGGTGAAGAAACCCCCCGGTGCCTGTTGATGGCCACTTACAGGGTGGAGGTTATAAAAGTGGTGGATCGCTGGTTATCACCGGATCATCGCTATTTCAAGTTGCTGGGCGATGACGACGCGACTTACATCGTCCGGCACGACACCGCCACGTGGCAATGGGAACTTGTGTTTTACCAGGCTGCTGGAGATCTTACCGGAGTCAGCTCCGAACATGGAGAAAGTTAAGGATGACTTGCGAGGATGTGTTTCGACCCGCCTGGTATCTGCGAAACGGTCATATTCAAACCATTCTGGCCAGCAGTCACTTCCGCGCCTGGGGTCAAAACCCGATGCGCGATGCCGCACGGCAGCTGATTCTTACAACTCCAAGAGGCGTCAGGCTGCAAGGATTTTATTCGCCCCAACAAGCCAGTCGGCCCAGGGGTCTTGTTATCCTGCTGCACGGCTGGGAAGGCAGCGCCGAATCCACTTATATGCTCTGCACGGGAAAGAGCCTGTATCACCGGGGATACGATATTTTCAGGCTCAACTTCAGAGACCACGGAAACAGCCACCATTTAAACCCCAGTCTGTTTTACGCCGTGCTGCTCGAGGAAGTGTTCCAGGCCGTGCAGCAGGTCGCGCAGCAGGCGGACCAGGACCCGGTTTTTATAGTGGGCTTTTCTCTGGGGGGCAATTTCGTGCTGCGCATCGGACGCCAGGCGGCTCAAACCCCCATTGCGAACCTGCGCCATGTGGTGGCCATCAGCCCGGTACTGAATCCGGCAAAATCCACCCTGCGGTCCGACCAGATTAATTATGTCCGTAAATATTTTCTTAAAAAATGGTGCCAGTCGCTGACCGTCAAGCAGCGGTTGTTTCCCGAACTTTACGACTTCAGTGCGCTGATGTCCATGCGGTCCATGAGAGAGATGACCGCTTATCTGCTGGATAAGTACAGCGATTACGACTCTGCGGAAGAATATTTCCGCGGCTATACACTTTTAAATGATGCCATCAGCGACTTGGCGCTTCCGACGACCATTATCACCGCCGCTGATGATCCGCTCATCCCGGTGGAGGACTTTTACAAACTCCAGCTAAATGATCAAACCCGCCTGTTTATCCACGATTTCGGCGGACACAACGGCTTTATCGATGGTATTAATTTCAAAAACTGGTATGAACGGAAACTGGGGGATATTTTTGATGAAACCGGGAAACGATAGGGCTGGGAGGCCAGGATTCAGCTGATAGCTCATAGAAATGAAAAGCGAAATATTCCTAAGCACCCAGGAGGAGGATACCATGAGTGACGACAAGACCACGGAAATTTTAAAAAGCGCCATTTTGCTGGAAAAAAGAGGAAGAGCATTTTATCAAAAAATCGCCGAACAGGCGTCGGCAAAAGCCGTCAAGGAGTTTTTTGAATTGATGGCCTATGAAGAAGTCAAGCATGTCCAGATCCTGGTTGACCAGTTCAAGGCCTATCGACAAAACGGGCAGTTTGCTGCCGGGGATTTCACCCTCGATGCGTCTGCCAGCGTTGTTTCGAAGGTGATGACCCAGGATCTAAAATCGCAAATATCGGCCGCTGATTACGAAGCCGCTGCCATTGCGGCCGCCATGTCCATGGAAAAAAACGCCATTCGTCTGTATACGGACCGGGCCGCCGAGGCTCAGGATCCCAATGAAAAGGCGCTTTACGAATGGCTGGCCCAATGGGAGCAGCAGCACCTGGAATTTCTGGCCGAAATTGATCGGGAGCTGACCGAGGAAATCTGGAATGATAACAATTTTTGGCCTTTATAGAGGGACGGGATTTATTCCCCCTGTTGTCCTGAATCACCTTCACGGCCAATCGGCGTCTTCCAGGCGGGGATAAACCCCGCTACTACGCGGTGAAGAGGCGAAAATGAATATTCCCTTTCCATTCGAATCCATGCTCGTGTTCAGCAGCCTGGGGGTTATGCTTCTCATCGGCGTTCTTTTGAGGGCTAAAGTTGGCTTTTTCCAGCACTTTCTGATTCCCGGCTGCCTGATCGGCGGTGTTCTCGGCCTGATCCTGATGAATACGGGTGCTGTCCGGTTGTCGGTGTCCGACCTGGAAACGTTTGCCTATCATTTTTTTAATATTTCGTTTATTTCCGTCGGTTTGACTCCGGACCGGGAGCGCCGCGAAAATCCGAAACCACGGACCGACACGTTTAAAGCGCCATTGTGGATGGCCTTGACCCAGTCGGCCGTTTTCCCACTCCAGGCGATTGTGGGCGGCGGTATTGTGGCGCTGTTCGGTTTTGCGGGCATCAAACTGTTTCCGACCTTTGGTTTTTTTGCACCGCTGGGTTTCGAAGAAGGCCCGGGCCAGGCCCTGTCAATGGGCAAGGTATGGCAGGGATTCGGTTTCGAGCATGCGACCACCATCGGTCTCACCTTTGCCGCCGTTGGCTTTTTCTTTGCTTTTTTTGTGGGGGTTCCCCTGGTAAACTGGGGCATCCGCAAGGGTCTGACCAGCCATGGGAGCGGGGATTTGCCCCGCGGTTTTTCAACCGGGCTGATACCCCAGGACCAAAAAAGAGAGGTGGCCGGCCGGTTGCCGTTTCATTCCGGCAATGTGGATTCCCTGGCGTTTCAGACGGCCCTGGTGGGGCTCGTCTATCTGCTGGCCTATCTTTTTGTCAAGTATGTCGGGTTTATTGTGCCGGCGGATGTGGCGGCAATCCTGTGGGGGTTTTTCTTTATTTTCGGACTGGCCATTGCAATGGGTATCCGCCGAATTATGGCGGCCCTTGGAATCGAGCATCTCATCGATGATGGCATTCAGCGCCGGGTAACCGGATGGTCGGTGGATTTTTTAATTGTCGCCACAGTGACGGCGATCCAATTGACCGTCGTGTGGCAATACATTTTGCCCATTTCAGTGATGTCACTTGCCAGCGGGGCCGTCACGACTTTTGTGGTCGTGTATCTGGGCAAAAGGATCTGGTCATACAATCTGGAACGTACGGTGGCAGTTTACGGCACCGTCACGGGAACCGTATCCACCGGGCTGCTGCTGCTGCGCATCGCAGATCCGGAGTTTAAAACCCCGGCAGCCATCGATCTGGCCTTGATGAATGTGTTTTCAATTCCATCCATCGGTTTTTTTCTCGTTTTGGTCAATGCCCCCCTGTGGTGGCACTGGAGTCTTGGCACCACTCTGATGGTTTTCCTGGCATTTATGATCGCCGCTCTCGGTCTGATCCGGTTGCTGAAATTTTGGGGGCCGCCGAAGTTTTGATGTTCATAACGTCAGTAAGCGATTTATACATTTCAACCTTGAACCTTTATGTCTGAGCCCGTAACTCAGAGGTTCACCGGAAAAGCAATGCAGGATTTTGACAAGGAGCTTGAGCAGCTGAAAAGGGAAAAAGCCGCCCTTCAGGTCCAGAGCGGGCTGTTGGACAATTTTGTGACCCTGGCGCGCTCTGCCGCCAACGAGGGTGTACTGGCGAATATTTTGCAAAAAACCCTGAAAATCTCCGCCGAACTCACCGGCGCTGAAAAAGGCAGCCTGTTTCTGCTCGATGAAAACGGAGCCGTGACCGACAGCATTTTAACGCGCTCCGATACCACCGCGGGCCAGCGTTCCAGGATAATCGGCAGCGTTTTAGACAAGGGGCTCGCCGGCTGGGTAAGGCATCATCGAAAAGTGGGACTCATCGCCAACACTAACGACGACGACCGCTGGCTGGATCTTCCCGACCAACCTTACAGCGTGGGATCGGCCCTTGCCGTTCCGATCCTGCAGGGTGAGGACCTGCTGGGCATCCTGACCCTGCTGCATGCCCGGCCAGGGCACTTCACAGCGGAAACAGCCGATTTGATGCAATTAACTGCGGGGCAGATCGGCAGTGCCCTTGAAAACGCACGGCTTTACACCCGGGTTGAAGCCTATTCCAGGGCTCTTAACGCGGAAATGGAAAAAGGCAAAAAAATTCAACTGGATTTTTTGCCCACCCAGCTGCCGGAAATTTCAGGATGGCAAATCGCCGCATGTTTTTATCCCGCCCGGCAGGTATCCGGTGATTTCTATGACGCCTTTATGTTGCCGGGAGACCGCCTGGGCATTGTGATTGCCGATGTGTGCGATAAGGGTATTGGATCAGCGCTTTACATGGCGTTGTTTCGCAGCCTCATCCGGGTGTTCTCTGGCCAGGTCAGCCTGCATGGGCTGTCTGTGCCCGGCTCCGGTGAAAAGGAAATTTCCCCTTCCGGTGATTTCCTGAATCGTGCGCTGGATGCAGTTTCGCTCACCAACGATTACATTGCCATTGAACATGAAGAACAGAGCATGTTTGCCACGCTTTTTTTCGGGATTTTAGACCTGCAGAGCGGCAGCCTGGCTTACATCAACGGGGGGCATGAACCGCCTTTAATTATCAAGCGCTCCGGGGTACGGCAAAAACTGAAGGCGACCGGACCGGTGGTCGGCATGCTGCCACAAATGAAGTTCGCGAAAAACCAGACCCACATCGCTGCCGGGGAAACTTTCATCGGTTACACGGACGGGGTAACCGAAGCCCTATCGCCCGACGACAGTCTGTTTACCAAACAACGCTTCTTATCGCTGCTTGAAAAACCGGCCCCTTCGGCTGCCGGACTTATTGAACAAATCAAAAATCAACTGGATCGGCACATGGGCAATGCCCCGCAGTTTGACGATATCACCATGATCGCGGTGCATCGATTGAAGGACGAACGCTGAAAGGACGAACGATGGAAGGACGAACGTCGAATGTTAAATGAAAAAAAGATGAAGAAACCACGCTTTGGCGTGGTTGAATGTTCGGTATCTGTGCGCAAAAGAAAAAACCCAGCTTCAAGAGCTTATATCTTGTAAACATGCACAAAATTTAGTAAAAGCATCAATTGAAAAAAGGACAATCAAAAAAAATGCCAACAGTTTTGCGAATAGCTTCATTTAGATTTCATTTTTATTCCGATGAAGGTAACGAACCACCGCATATGCATGTCGCCACACCGGATGGCGAATGTAAGTTCTGGCTAAAGCCGATAAGCTTGGCGCGTAACAAAGGCGTTGATCCGAAAACTGTTCGAAAAATCGAAAAACTGATATTTGAACATTTCAATTTCTTGGAGGAAAAATACAATGACTTCCACCGCGGTTAAATTGCAGGAAATCACTGAGCCGGCAGCAATAAAAGTATGGGTTAAGAAAAGAACTATTTATATTGAACTGACCGACGGCAGAATCATTGGGTTCCCGGCTGACAGGTTTAAAATTTTAAAGGAAGCATCAATAAAGGAGCTGAAAGAGGTTACTTTACGGTTAGACGGTTTTGCCCTCCGATGGGAAAATTTAGATGAGGACATTACCGTTCCCGGGGTAGTTGCGGGTAATTTCCAACTTCCCTTAAAGGCTAAATAGACATTATCCGGATTTTCTTTGCGCTCTTTGTTCGACGTTCGTCCTTTCAGTCATCGGTTTTTCCAGACGGGTTCTTCCTTGTTCAAAAACGCCCCAATACCGATGCGGGCATCTTCGGCCCCCATGTTCAGGGTAATGGTGTGTTTGGCATAATGCAGGGCGCTGTTATCCGGCTGGTCCACTTGGGCGTAAAATCCCTGCTTGCCGAAGGCCAGGACAAACCGGCTGGCCTCGGCGATCTGGCCGGCAAGCTCCGTGGTTTCTGCCTCCAGCCGTTCCAGCGGCACCACCCGGTTGATAAGACCCAGCAGTCTGGCTTCCGCAGCCGGAACAAAACGCCCTGTGAGCAGCATTTCCATGGCGGCCTTGCGCCCGATGGCCCGGGTAATGGCCACCATGGGAGTGGTGCAAAACAGCCCGATCTTTACCCCGGGAGTGGCAAAGCGGGCCCCTTCTTCGGCCACCACCAGGTCGCACCAGGCGGCCAACTGGCAGCCGGCCGCGGTGGCAATACCCTGAACCTGGGCGATCACCGGTTGGGGGATTTCATGGATCATCTGCATCATCCGGGTGCACTGGTCAAAAATGAATTTATACTCCTTGACACCCCCATCGACCATCTCGGCCATGTAATGACCGGCGCAAAAATGGCTGCCGGCGGCGCGAATGACCACCACCTTGATGGTTTCATCGACGGCCACCTCGCCGAGAACCTGGATCATTTCGGCAATCATTTTTTTTGAAAGGGCGTTGATTTTCGAGGGATTGTTCAGCGTCAGGTAGGCGATGGAACCCTCGGTGGAAAACAAAATTTCTTCATACGCCATGGGTGGTCTCCTTTCAGGATTTGTTGCACATCAGCAGCCGGCAACGTAGCGCGAAATCATTTCATAATTCAGTAGCCCCGATGCCGTCAAGACAAATGCACAACCGAACAGCGGACCGCATGATTTCGAAGTGTTTCGAAGTGGGGAATCTCCGCTCTCTGTCTGTTAAATCCATTAAAATCAAAGTCGTTTATCCAGAAAGTCCAAGTTACCATAACAACTCCCCGTGGGAGCGGCT
>JAOZSC010000485.1 GCA_029939875.1 Desulfobacterales bacterium | reverse complement strand
CCAGATCTTCCTGCAGCTTTTTGATCACGGTGCGCAGACGTATCCGGATTTTGGCATCCAGTGCGCTCAGGGGTTCATCCAGCAGCAGCACATTGGGTTTGATGGCAATCGCCCGGCCCAGGGCCACCCGTTGCTGCTGCCCGCCGCTTAACTGGGACGGGTAATGGTGCGCCCATTCTCTCAGTCCCATCAGTTGTAAAATTTCTGCGACCCGCTCATCAATGAGCTTGGTTGGCATCCGGCGCATTTTCAATCCGAAAGCGACATTCTGGTACACCGTCATGTTTGGAAACAGGGCATAGGACTGAAAGACAATGCCGAAATCCCTTTTTTGAGGGATGACATCATTAATCAGCTTGCCGTCATAGGTGAGACGGCCCGATGTGGCCTGCTCAAAACCGGTAATGATTCGCAAAAGGGTTGTTTTGCCGCAGCCACTGGGGCCCAGAAAACAAACAAATTCGCCGGGCTCGATGGTCAAGTTGACATTGTTGACCGCAACCAGTGAGCCGAAATGCTTGGTGATGTTTTCTAAAACTACCTGCTTGGACATGGTTTCCATAAATGGTTTCCAAACCGGACCAGCCGGTTGTATCAAAGCGTAAATTTATCCGTCTTTGGAGGATCCTGATTCATCGGGGAGCCAAAAAGGATCAATTAATCACGAAAGCACGAAAATACCAAAAAGAGGTGAGCAAAATTTCGTGCCTTCTAAATTTCGTAGTAAAAAATATTTTGGTGCAAACGGTTGCCCCGCCATGAATCCGTTACAACCGGTTTATGACGGGGTGTATGCAAGACAAGTAGCCGATTACGCTATTTCAGAAAAAAATCCTGCCATGTTTCGAGTATCTTGGCGCGATTTTTCGCCTGCCAGGGAAAATCCATGGGCGCCAGTTTGATGGTGGACAGCGCCGGCAGACTCTTGGGCCCCTGAATTCCCGGATAGGTGACCCCCAGTTTGAACTTGGCGTATTCTTTCATGGCACTTGGACTGATGGCCCAGTCCAGAAATTTCTTGGCGGCCGCCGGGTGTTTGGCCCCTTTGAGCAGGCCGTTGGCTTCGAGCTCAAAACCGGCGCCTTCGGCGGGCATCGCCAGTTCCACCGGGAACCCTTTTTTCTTCAGCGAAGAGTAAACAAAGGCAAACGAACAACCGATGGCATATTCACCGGCGGCAGTCAGCTTCGCCGGTTTTGAGCCGCTTTTGATGTACTGGCCCATGTTTTTATCCAGTTTTTTGAGAAAGGCCCAGGCATCATTTTTTTCGATGGGTTTGTTTTTATAGTTCGGATCCATCATTTCCAACAGGCTGGCCACCTGCAAAAACCCGGTACCGGAACTGGCCGGGTTGGGCATAATCAGTTTGCCCTTGTAAGCCGGTTTGAGAAGGTCGTGCCAGCTTTTGGCCATGGGCAGGTTGTCTTTGGCCAGAACCTTGGTGTTGCCTACAAAGGCCGCGGCATATAAATCGATGGCGGTCCAGTAGCCATTTGGATCTTTGAAGTTGTCAGCAATTTTGCCCCAGTTTTTAGGTTTGTACGGCACTATCAGGCCCCGGGGGACAAACCCCGCCATGTTGGTCACCGCCCAGCCCCAGATGCAGTCGGCCTGGGGGTTGTCTTTTTCAGCCAGCATGCGGGCTCCCAGCTCGCCGGTGGACAGCCGGATGGCCTGGATGTCCAGATCGGGCAGCTCCTGTTTGGCCAATTTGAGGTATTCCACAACTTCCTCGTTTTCCAGCGACGTGTAAATCACCACGCGCTGCTTGGCCGTCGCATATCCGGCCAGGAAAAAGACAGACACCAATACACAGACGAAAAGAAACCCTGATTTTCTCATAATCCTTCCTCCTTATTCTGGTTGTTAATGGTCCCGGTGGTGCTAACCGGTATTCAGTTTGAAAGTACAAAGGCGCTTGCCGGTGTTGTGTTACAGGCTTTTGCCATTATTTGGGTACGTTAAATGAATCCCATTTATTTTCTTAAGGAATAACTTATGCTGCCACAGGTATAGGGGAAGTCGTTCTGTCATGTCAAGGGAAATATCAGCGTTTTGGCGTCGTTTATAAAAGTCTGGCGGACTGGACCGGCATCGTATCACCCGAGCAGTTGGGCTGCGGGCGAATTGAAAGGACCCGGGGGCAGAAACACCGATTATCGCTCTGATCCAATTTCGATTGGCTCGCATTCTCAGATCATAAGTGTCTGCGACATCTTCCGGTAAAGTTTATCGGTTATACTTGACAACCTCGTAAAAAGTCAGATTTCCCCTCCCCTGGCGGGAGGGGATTAAGGGGAGGGGGTAAAACAGACTGTAATTCCATCTTATTCACCCTCACCCCGACCCTCTCCCGTCAAGGGAGAGGGATTATGGTAACTTGGACTTTCCGGATAAGCGCTTACTTAAATTTCAGCAGGACAAATTTTTTGCTACCAACTGGTTCGATGGCCGCAATGTTATAGTGGGTCAGCGGCATGGCTTTTTCCAGCATTTCCAAGTGTTTTTTGCGCAAAATGATCAAATCGTAGTGCACCGGATGCTGTTTTAACAGCTCATCGGTGACCACGGGGATTTTCGCCCGCTTCAAATAAAAATTCCACCCGTTGTCAAAGCGCCGGTCGTAAAAAGCGATGGAACCACCTGCCGGCAGGATGGATCGGATAGTTTGCGCGGCGTGCCGGGCGGATTTCACCCTG
>JAOZSC010000057.1:5877-10203 GCA_029939875.1 Desulfobacterales bacterium | reverse complement strand
TTATATATTCGCTGTCCCAGGGCATCGGCCAGGGCATTTAAAATGGCAGGGGCGGTGGGAATCAAGGCTGGCTCTCCCACCCCCTTGGCACCAAAGGGCCCGGTAGGCTCCGGTGACTCCACGATGATCGGTTCAATCCGCGGTACGTCCGCACAGGTGGGGATGTGATAGTCTTTCATTGAAACGGTCTGGCCTGGCACAAATTCTTCCATGAGGGCAAAACCAATGCCCATGGCCACCCCGCCGCAGATCTGGCCTTTTACATTTTCCGGATGAATGGCCTTGCCGACGTCATGGGCGGCAATGATTTTTTCCACGCTGACCTCACCGGTGAGCGTGTCCACCCGGATCAGTGCCAGCTGGCCGGCAAACGCGTAAGTGGCGTAAGGCGCCCCCTGTCCGGTTTCCGGGTCCAGCGGCACGGTTTGTGGGTCAAAATACCCTTTCCATTTCAGCGGGATTCCTTTTTGATTGGCGCTTTGGGCCAGCCGGGAAAACGCAATCCTGCCTTTTTTGCCGCTGCCGTCTTTTATGAAACCGTCTTCCATCACCAGGGCCGCTTTGGGTCTGCGTAATTTATTGACGGCTTCGGTGAGCAAAACCTCAGCCAGCTTTTCGGCGGCTTGCTTGACGGCATTGCCGGAAATGTATGTCTGACGGCTGGCGGAAGTGGCCCCGGCATTGGTGGTGCAATGCGTGTCGGCGACAAAAAGGCGGATTTCTTCGGGTCGGATACCCAGGACTTCGGCCGCTATCTGGGCCAAAATAGTGGTGGACCCCTGCCCGATATCCGCACATCCCGTGTACAGGGTGACGGTGCCTCCCAGGTCCATCTTGATTTTCGCCGTCGACGGGTTCTGGACACCGGTATTGCCGATGCCATACCACATGCAGCCCAGGCCGACACCCCTTTTTTTGAAGGGATCGGATTCGCCGGCACACCAGCTTGCCCGGGCCTGTTCATAGTACGGGCGCAAGGCCTCCAGGCAATCATGGATGCCCACCGAGGCGGTCAGCTGCTGGCCAGTGGCGGTTTCCGATCCGACCCTGACGGCATTCATCCATCGAAATTCGAAGGGGTCCATGCCAAGCTTTTCCGCCAGCAAATCCATCTGGCACTCATGGGCAATTGCGATCTGGGGGGTGCCGAACCCCCGCATGGCGCCGCAAAAAGGATTGTTGGTGTATACACACCGGCTTTCGACCTGCACATTTTCGATTTCGTAAGGGCCGGTGGCGTGCACGGCCGCGCGCGAGGCCACTGCAATCCCGTATGAACCATAAGCACCGGTGTCACCGATAATTTCAGCCTGCATGGCCAGCAGTTTTCCGTTGTCATCGGCTCCGGTTTTGATTGTCATCTCCAACGGGTGCCGCTTGGCAGTGGCAACAAAAGCTTCTTCCCGGGAGTAACCCATTTTTGCCGGACGCTTCAGATGGTGCAACGCCAGCCCGATAAACCCCTGCATGTTCAAATCCAGCTTGGAGCCAAAACCGCCGCCGGTGGCTGCCTGAACAATCCGGACCTGATGCCCCTCAAGCCCCAACAGGCTGCAGACTTCCTTGTGATCGTAATGGGGATTCTGGGTGGATGCAAAAATGACCAGCGTGCCATCCTCGTCCACATAACCGGCCCCGGCATCGGGCTCGAGGTAACTGTGCTCGATCCAGGGGGTGTGATAGGTTTTTTCAACCACCACTGCGCAGCGTTGAAAGGCCTGCTCGACATCCCCTTTTTTTATTTTTCGGGTAAACAGCAAATTGCCCTTGTCGTGAATTTTCGGGGCGCCGGGCTGCAACGCCGCTGCGGGTGAAAACAGCGCCGGCAGGTCTTCATAACGCACATTAATTTTTTCCAGCGCGCTTTCGGCTGCCGCCCTGCTCTCGGCGGCCACCAAGGCGATGGGCTCCCCCACCCAGCGCACTTTGCCCGTGGCCAGCAGGGGCTGATCCTTATTGATAATACCCATCAAATTTTTACCGGGAACATCGTACGCTGTAAAAATCCGGACCACTCCCGGAACTTTGAGGGCCGGGCGACAATCAACACCGACAAGCTTCGCATGGGCCCTGGAGCTGCGAAGCACCTTGAGAACAAGCATGTCTCCGAATTCGAGATCCGCACTGAAAACCGGTTCTCCACGCAGGCGTTCGGCAATGCCGATTCTGGGTACCGATTGTCCAATATTGTAATACGCAGTTTTCATGGTGCACCACACCTCAAAAGGCTGGGAGGCCGGGAGGCTGGAAAGCGGGGAGACTAAAAATATCTTTAAGCCTCCTCATATCCCAGTTCCCCGGCTTCCGGCCGAATCTATCTGTCTTTCCATACAATCCCGCCATGGCGGGGCTTTGCCGGTGATCGTTGCCTCAGATCAGCGCAACCATCATGCGCACAAAAAGCCCCTGGATGGCCGGCTCCTTGTACAGTGCCGATGGCCTTCGGCCGGTGATGGCCAGCATGTCATCGGCCAGCATTCGACCGGCCTGCCAGACAAGGTTTTCATCGGGCACTTTACCCAGTAAAAACTCCTCGATCTGCCGAAAGCGGTGAGGCGTCGGTGTGCAGGAACCCAGAGCAAAACGAATAAAACCAATGGATTTGTCCGGCTGCTGCTGCGCCATGACCGCCATGCTTATGCGGGCAATGGCAAGCGCTTTGCGACGACCGATCTTCTGGAAATCCACAAACTCGACCTCATCCGGTTTGACCTTGAGAATAAAACCGGTAATGATCTCATCCGGACGCAGCGTACAGTGATACGGCCCGTCGGCCATCTGCTCGACGTCTACCAACCGCCGACCCTGGGGATTTACCACCACGGCACGGGCATCATGAATGAGCAGTGGGGGAATGGTATCCCCGCACGGGGAGCAATGGGCAACGTTTCCGCCGATGGTGGCCACATTTCGCACCGGCCGGCTGGCAAATGCCGCTGCCGCCTTCTGCAGAGCCGGGGCATGGCGTGCAATGGTTTTGGAGGCATAAATTTCAGCGATGGTCACCCCGGCCCCCACGGTCAGCTCACCGTTGCAGGCTTCAATTTTCCGAAATTCGGACAAGCGGCTGATATCCAGCAAATACCGGCTGTGCAGTTTTCCGGCACGCAGATCGACCATCACATCGGTTCCCCCGGCCAGCAGGGTGGTGTCCGGTCCATGAGCGGCCAAAAAATCAAGGGCTCCTGCCAAATCCTGCGGCCGGATGTAATCCATGTCTACCATCCCGTTTCCTCTAAAATGTCTTCTGCCGCGATTTGCCCTTCAGCCCCCCGGCCGCGGCATCTTCCACGGCACCGAGAATACTCTGGTATCCGGTGCAGCGGCAAAGATTGCCCGCAACTGCATTGATGATTTGCTGCCGGTCCGGATGGGGGGTTTCCATCAGCAACGCCTGGGTACTCATTAAAATACCGGGAGTACAAAATCCGCACTGAACGGCATGGCGGTCGACAAACGCCTGCTGTATCGGGTGCAGGCCTTCGGCCGGGCTTAACCCTTCCACAGTCATCACCTCACACCCATCGAGTTGAGCGGCAAACATCAGGCAGGCATTGACCGCCTTGCCGTCTACGACGATGGTGCAGGCGCCGCATTCGCCAATGCCGCAGCCTTCCTTGGTGCCTTTCAATTCAAGCACATCCCGGATCAGCTCCAGGGCCGATATGGCCGCCGGAATTTGCAGCTCTTTTTTCTCACCGTTGATGGTAAAACAAACTACAATGGTATTGGTTTTCATCAGCGCAACCCGTCTTCACCTTTGACCTCATCCAACTTCAATCCGCCGACCCTGGCCGCCGGCCGGCCCGAATCAGTTACCACCACCACCAACACCAGCTCATCGTCCCGGGGAGCATCCGCCACCCGCACTTCCATGGCGTCAAAATGCGAACGGACAAAAGCCGCATCCTTATAGCCCAGGGGCACATCGATGGCCACCCCCGGGTATCCCCGCTTTTTAGCTGAAGGGATCAGCGCTTTTCCGCCGCCGACATTGGCCCGCATGGGCTTTCCCAATGCCGGGTGCATAATGGCGGCACAGTGTTCCAGCTCACCTTTTCCACCGACAATCGCCCCTTTGCCATAGCTTTGAACTTTATCCGGCGCAATGCCAAGCGCGGCCACCGCTTTTTGAGTCAGCATCTCGCCGAGCTGCTCACTGTACTGAAAAAGCAGGCCGAGATCTTCCTGGTATTTTCCGGCAAACGGATTGGTAAAAACGGCGGCAGCCGCGGCTTTGCGGGTGGGGGTATCCAGTTGGAGCGTTCCATCCGTCAAAGTTTCCTCGACAATGGTGTAAATTAATCGGATCTGGGGTTTGCTTTC
>JAOZSC010000057.1:0-5777 GCA_029939875.1 Desulfobacterales bacterium | reverse complement strand
CGTTCGGTGACCGTTTTTTGATCCAGAAACAGCCGGATGGAATCTATGCGGGATTTGGCAACCCCCAGCGCGGATTCGTTTTTTGATCCCAGGGGAAAAAACGCGTAGGGCTGGGGCACCGGCACGTTGATGCCGATGTTGCCCACATCCGCTTCTTTCATAAACCGTCGCGCAATGCGGCCGTCGGTGGTAAAAATACAGGCGGAATGGCCGTAATCGTCCTTGTTGTTGATCCAGTCCAGAGCCTCGTCCAGGTCCCTGGGACGCATTAAGTTGGCCACCGGGCCAAAAGCCTCCACCCGGGCAATGTGCATATCCGGGTTGACGTCATCAAAAATGGTCGGCCCGATAAAAAAACCTTTTTCACCGCCTTCAACGCTGATCTCACGGCCGTCCAAAAGGAGCTTCGCACCTTCCCTGATACCCTTTTCGATAAAATCAAGCACCTTCTGACGGCCCGCATCGGAAACCATGGGCCCCAGTTCGGTGGCCTCATCCAATCCGTATCCCGGTTTCATACCGGCCGAAGCGGCAATCAGCTTTTCTTTGACCTTCTCATAGGCTGAGCCCACAAACAGCAGGTTGTCGGTCCCCAGACAGCGCTGCCCGCTCAAGCCGTAACAGCCGCGCAGCAGACCATCCACCACCGCATCCGGATCACAATCCGGCATAATCACCACGTGGTTTTTGCCATTGCCGTTAATGGAGGCTTCTTTCCCCAGCTTGCCGGCCAGAGCGAAAAGCTCCTTGCCCACCGCCGTGGAACCAATAAATCCCACTCCCTTGACCAGCGGGTGGGTCAATAACTTCTGGTTGACATTGCTGCCGCCATAGACCAGGTTCATCAGTCCGGGGGGAAAACCGTCGACTTCCCCGGTTACTTTAAATATGGCATCCAGGCACACCGGGTCGTTTTTGCTCGGGCTGACCACCACCGGACACCCGCTGGCAATGGCATAGGGCACATAGGATGACCAGGCATGCATGGGAATGTTGTTAGGGGTGATGATCAAAAACACACCCCGGGGCTCCCAGTACAGGGCCTGGTCCAGGCCCCGGGCCAGGTCGGTAACATAATCCCCTTTGGTCAGCAGCAGCAGGGCGGAACAGGCAGACTCGATATTTTCGATGCACCGGCGAACGGTTCCCCGGGCCTCGCCGATGGTCCGGCCATGATCCTGCACCAGAACGCGACAGAGCATATCAAAATGCTCTTCGAATTTGCCTCTCAAGTCAAACAGGTACCGGGCCTTGTCCCTCAGGGGAACTTCCCGCCAGGAAGACATGGCAGCCTGGGCGGTCTGCACGGCCTGTTCGATTTCACCGTCGGTGGCGGATGAAAATTCCGCGATTACTTCGCCGGTTGCCGGATTGACATCTTCATAGACCTGATCCGATTCGGATTCCACCCAGCGGCCGTTAATGTAAAACTTCAATTTACCATAATGGTTTTGTACTTCCGGTAACAACGCCATATTCCTCTCCTTGTTTGAGCCGATATTTTTTCCATCGCCCGTATCACCGAGCGGCCATCTATCGTTTTGTCAGTTTCCGGCCATCTGGCCGTGGGAGGTGACCTCCCGGTGAAATTCAGGCATCGCCAGCAGGACATCCAGGGCTTCGAGAACATGCTGTTTCATGAGACGGCAGGCCCGGGCAGCGTCTCTGGATTTGAGTGCTTCCACGATCTGGCGGTGATAACGCGCCGAGGCTTGAAGGTGGCGCCTGTCCTGCAGCGAGCGATAGCTGAAACGGCACACCTGGTTATGGATGCTGTTGGAAATTTTCTTCAGCCGCTCATGCCCGGAAATGTCCATGATTTGATTGTGAAAGTCCTGGTGATATTGCTGATACTGCAACAGGTCCACTGGCTGCGCGCTGATACACCGCTCCATTTGCTTTACAAGCGTTTCCATCTTTTTGATCTGGGAGCCGGTAACGCCCTCCAGGGCCAACTCAGCGGCCAGTTCGTACAGGGCGGCCTTAAGGGTATAGGCTTCCCAGACATCCCTGGCGGTCATCTCGGTAACGAAAACGCCCCGGCGCGGCTTGCGAACCACCAACCCTTCGGCCTCCATCATTTTAAAGGCTTCGCGAACCGGTGGGCGGCTGATGCCCAGGCGCGCCGCGATCTCTTCTTCCTTGAGCTGCCGGCCGGGTTCGTATTCGCCCTTGATGATCCACACTTCAATATGGTGCTTGGCCTGATCGGCGATGGATTCTGTGTTCATGAGACTCTCTGTACAATCTTTTTACGTTTCATTTGTGGCCGCCGGACGCTCACGCATCGCCGACAATGTCGGCGCCGGCAGCTTTCATTTCCTTAATCGCATCAGCGGTTGTTTCGGGATCAACTCCGCGGCACAGGTCTACCCTCAGCGCAACCCAGTAGCCGGCCCGCTGATTCGAAAAAAACGGGACCCGGATATTTTCGTAAACCGTCAATTGGTTAAAAATCCAGGGACCTGAAATTTTCGTCCAATACCAAGCTTACTGATCACATGCACAGGTTTTGCTGTGATGTCCTGATCCATAAAAACACACTCCCTGACGAAGGCTTGTAATAGCCCGTAATCAGGTTAAAAAGCGTCGTTTTCCCACAGCCATTAGGTCCAATGATACACCGCAGTTCTCCATCTGCCAACTTTAAATCCACATGATCCACGGCCATCAGGCCACCGAATTTTTTTGGTAACAGAAGGTAAAATTTGGTGATTATTAATTTTTTGTATACAATAGACAATTTTTAGTGTCAAGCAATTCGCGCCTTGTTAACATGATTTTTTTTAAACTGCAACTTTGCTTAGATAAGGTACATTCGAGGCCGCAACACCACGCAGAACCGGTACATGATATTGCCTCTAATTATTGGCGTGTTGATCTATAAATAGGAGGAAAAAATGGGCGGTTTACGATTTCGGATAGATGCGCCAATATCTGCCACGGGTTGGCAGGATGCCGCAACACTCATATCCCCAGGTAAGCCTCGCGGACTTTGTCGTTTGCCATCAACTCACGGGCAGTGTCCGAAATGATCACCCGGCCGGTTTCCATCACGTAACCCCGGTGGGCCACTTTCAGGGCCATATTGGCATTTTGTTCGACCAATAAAATGGTGGTCTGGTTTTCTTCATTAATCTTTTTTATGATTTCAAATATTCGCTTGACCACCAGCGGTGCCAGACCCAGAGAAGGTTCATCCATCAAAAGCAGCCGGGGTTTGGCCATCAGCGCCCGGGAGATGGCCAGCATCTGCTGTTCTCCGCCGCTCAGGGTTCCCCCGGCCTGGTGGCGACGCTCGGCCAGGATGGGAAACAGCTCGAAGATATATTCAATGTCTTTTTTGATTTCAACTTTATCCGTCCGTAAAAAAGCCCCCAGGTCCAGATTCTCGGTGACGGTTAAATAGGGAAAAATCCGGCGTCCTTCAGGGACCTGGCAGATTCCCAAAGCAACAATGTCGTTGGGAGCCATGTTCTGGATCGACTTGTCCTGGAAAAGAATTTCCCCCGACCGGGGCGGCACGATGCCGCAGATGGACATCAGGGTAGTGGTCTTGCCGGCTCCGTTGGCCCCCAGCAATGTAATGATCTCTCCCTGGGACACCTCGATGCTGATCCCTTTCAACGCCTGGATATTGCCGTAAAATGTTTGAATGTTCTTGAGCTTAAGCATCCACGTCTTCCCCCAGATAGGCCTTGATCACGGCTGGATTGCTTTTAATTTCAGCGGGAGTTCCCTGGGCGATTTTTTTGCCGTAATCCACCACAAAAATGCGGTCCGACAGGCTCATCACCAGCTTCATGTCATGTTCGATCAGCAGGATGGAAATGCCCTCCTGGTCCCGGATCCGGACGATCAGTTCATCGAGCTCCCGGGTCTCATGGGGATTCAAGCCCGCGGCCGGTTCGTCCAGCAGCAGTAAAAAAGGCTCGGTGGCGATGGCCCGGGCAATCTCCAGCCGCCTTTGGGCTCCGTAAGGAAGATTTTTGGCAAATTCGTTGACATACTCGGCCAGACCGATCTTTTCCAGCACCGTATAGCTGTCCTCAACGGCTTTTTGTTCTTCTTTGCGGGTGGATTTACCTTTTAAAACCGCCCCCAGAATCCAGGCATGCATACGGCAGTGACGACCGATCATGACATTTTCAAGCACGGTCATATTTTGAAACAGGCGAATATTCTGAAATGTTCTGGCCAGCCCGACTTCGGTGACGGAATTCGGCTTAAGCCCGTTGAGGTGTTTGGATTTTTTCCCCGGCGGCCGGACGAACATCTTTCCCTGGGTCGGCGGATAAATTCCGGTAATACAGTTGAAAAAAGTGGTCTTGCCGGCCCCGTTGGGACCGATCAACGCCACGATCTCCCGGGAGTTGACCTCCAGGTCCAGGTTGTCCAGCGCCCGCAGGCCGCCGAAATCCATAGTTAATCCGCTGACTTCAAGTATTGGTTCCATAATAATCGTTACCCCGGGCAAAGGGAAGGTGTTGCCTATTGATCACCCTTATCCGTAAACTGATAGGTCCGGCGTACCGACGGGAAAAACCCTTCGGGACGAAAAACCATCATGATCACCAGAATGGCGCCAAAAATCAGCAAGCGATATTCCGAAAAAGCCCGCAGGTATTCCGGCAGCAGGATCAGAATCAGGGCGCCTGAAATCACCCCGATAATCGACCCCATCCCGCCCAGCACCACCACACACAAAATAATAATGGACTCCCAGATGGTAAAACTGGCCGGATTGATAAAGGTGGTCTTGGCCGCGAACATCACCCCTGCCAGTCCTGCCCAGGTCGCCCCCATGGCAAAAGCCGAAAGTTTGGTGTAAGTCTTGTCGATTCCCATAGCCTGACAGGCAATTTCGTCCTCGCGCAAAGCAATCCAGGCCCTGCCGATACGGGAATTCTGCAGCCGGCTGACAACAAATACCGTAAACAGGACCAGGGCGATCATGAGAAAATAGATGTAGGTGGTGCTCTGCTGCAAAGACAGGTGGATCCCAAAAAGTCCGGGACGGGGGATATTTGCAATTCCACTGGGCCCAAAGGAAAACGCATTCCAGTTTTCTAAAATGATCCGGATGATCTCCCCGAACCCCAGGGTGACAATGGCCAGGTAGTCCCCCCGCAGCCGGAGCACCGGAAACCCCAGTACGATGCCAAAAAGCATGGCCAGGGCCCCGCCAAGGGGAAGCGCCAGCCAGAATCCAATACCGAAATGATAGTTTAAAAGCGCATAGCTGTAAGCACCCACGGCATAAAAGGCCACGTACCCGAGATCCAGCAACCCGGCCAGGCCGACAACGATATTCAAGCCCAGTCCGGTGACAACGTAAATCAGGGCCGTGACCATGATGTTGGTTTGATAAATGGAAAAAACAAACGGGAATGCGAGCGCGAAAACCGATATCGCCACCAGGGCCGGCAGATAGTATTTGCGTTCGCTCATAATCCGCTGCCCCAGGGGGATTGCGACGGCTTCACCCTGCTCGGCCTTTTTGCTGCCGAGTTCCTTGCGCCTGATGAAATAGCGCCAGACAAAAGAAAGAAAAAATGTCCCGATGCCCACCAGCAGCATTCGTTCCCAACGCCATTCGACCACATTTTCGACTGTATTTACCCGGATGACCATAATCGGGAAAGTCAAAAACATGAACCACAGGGAAGTCCAAAATGACTTTTTTATTTCTTCGAAGCTAATCAATGGTCGTATCCCGCTGTTGTTGTTTTAAAAACAAATTCGACCGCTGCCAGCAAAACACCAGTGAAGGCCTG
>JAOZSC010000484.1 GCA_029939875.1 Desulfobacterales bacterium | reverse complement strand
TGGGCCGCCGGGGATGCCGGGGCCATTCGCCGTATGGTGGTGGCCAAGCAGTTTGCCGATGCCGCCACCAACACGCCGGCCCAGCATATCCTGCTGGAGTTCATCCGCCAGGGGCTGTTGGACCGCCAGATTCAGGAAAACATCGATTTTTACCGCGCCAAGCGCGATTTTATGCTCGAACAGATGGATCGCTATTTTCCCGCCGAGGCAACCTGGAACCGGCCCCAGGGAGGCTTTTTCATTTTTGTCCATCTTCCCGGGGACATGGATGCCGAAACGCTTTTTCACCGTGCCGTCGACCAGAACGTGGCCTTTGTCACCGGCAGCCCGTTTTTCGTGGACGGCAGCGGCCGCAACACCTTTCGCCTGTCATACTCCCAGGCCAGCCGTGAAGACATACAAATCGCCATTCGCACCATCGGAAACCTGATCTGAGGCACTCAAACGTTTCCCCGCTAACGCTAGATGCAAGCACGCGCGGTCAAACTACAAAACACGCCCGAATGTATATGCCGATCAGGTCTTCACCACAAACGGCACTGCACTGACCACAACCCCGACGATGACCATATAAAGGGTGCGGGTAACAAAATACGGGTAGACCATCAGCACGATGCCGCAGATGATAAATATGTATCGCACGGCCTTTTTGCCGTACATGAAATAGGCCATCCCGAGAATACCGAAAAAACCCGCCACGATGATCCAGGGCAGCGAAAAGCTGTCCAGCATGGATTTCATTCCGCTCGGATCATTCACCAGATCCTGCGCATTTTTCAGCAGATCATCGTTCATGGTCGCAACAGCTCCTGTATCCCGGTTTGGTATCGAATATATGGTTAAGCGATTTTAAAATTATGAACCGGCGGCCATTTTCTCTATGGCATCGATATAGGCCTGAGCATCGTAAGGCCCGACAAATTTCATCTGTGCCTTTCCCTGACTGTCCAGGAAAAAAACGGTTGGAATCCCGTGGATACTGAAGTCAGCTACAAGCTGGCGGTTTTGATCCACATCCACGTAGATCGGGATCACTTTTGCAGTTGACCGGATAACTTTTACATCGGAAAAAGCGTTACTCATAAGCGACTTGCAGGATGCACACCAGCTTGCCGTGAAAAAAACCAACGCCGGCCGGCCGGTTTCCCTCGCAAGAGACAACCCTTCCCTGTAATCGGTCACCCATTGGATTTTTGTAACTATATTGCCCTTCAGGGCGTGTGGTTCGCCCCGGGGCCAGAACACCGCCGCTGACGCAACAAGCAGTATCCCAAGGACCAGGATGTATTTCAGCTTTGAAGACCGCCGGGTTCCAGGGGCGTTGGGCCCTTCAAACTCATCGAAAACAAGACCGCAGAGCTCACATTCGGTTAACCCCTCCTGTAAGGTGCCGCAGCGCGGGCATTTCTTTTCCATAAAAATTCCTGTTCATAAAAATTAAAACCATCCGGGGCCCCTGTGGCAACACCCGGATGGCAACCTATATATAAAGGATATCAAAAAATAGGGATTTGATAAAGTTTATTTTTGCCGGCAGAGGATTGGATGATTTCCATGCGTCTTGTGTCTTTTCGGTACAGACAGATTATTACGTTGCTGAAAATCCATGGCGTTGCATTGGACCGCCATGCTTATAACCACCGAACATTTTAAAAAATTTCCTTGCCTTCAATTGTACTGGGTTATAAATAAACACTTAGATACCGGAATCTGATTATCCCTTTTCCGCACTTTAAATAGATAAAAACCTTAACCCTGATCTAATAAGCTTAAAGACGCACACCAAATATTGCTCCATAATACGGATAAATGGAAATATCGATCCCAATTTTCCATTTTTTATCGAATAATATCACATTAGATAGAAAATTTTACACCCTATACAGGTGATAGCAATCAATTTTTCCCATCTATTAACACTGATACGCAAGGAATAATAAGGAAAGTTCACTGAAGGATGAAAACGGCATTATAAAATATCACTACAGCACGCAACTGGTAGCACGGACCCTTGAACAGATGGCACTGATGAACCATGAGCACGCTGAAAAAATCCATACCGATTTGAAAATTGGCCACGTTATTTTCATGGGCAGTGATATTGATCGAGATGTTTTCGGCACCTATCTGACCGACGGTCTACTGAAAGTGCCGCAGCACTTGAGTATCTATATTTCTGAAAAGGACAAGGCCTTGTCCCTGTCACGATTTCTGACACGGCGTGAACGCCTCGGCGAAATGTGGTCCAAGCAAATGGATCCTGCCGTTGCCAAATATCTGTACCAAAATGAAGCCGACATCAGCATTATCAATGTCACCGAGGCCAGCGCGGCAACTGCCGGCAACGGTCACGGCTATTTCAGACGAAGTCCCTGGGTAAGCAGCGATATTTTGATAACACTGGCATATGGTCTAAGTCCCAAGGAACGCGGCCTTGTACGCAGAGAGAGTTCGCCCCTCTGGTCGTTTCCGGCTGACTACATTAAGCGCCTGCGGGCTGCAATCCTAAAAGCCAGTCCGGATCTCAAACAAGCGCTGGAAGACAACTGACAGGAAACCATGCAAGAGAAAATTTCTCTGCTTGCCAAAAAAATCAAGGCCGCCGGTAAAACCGTGGCTTTCACCGGTGCGGGCATATCCACGGAGAGCGGCATCCCCGATTACCGTAGCCAGGGCGGTATTTGGGAGAAGTTTCGCCCGG
>JAOZSC010000483.1:622-2707 GCA_029939875.1 Desulfobacterales bacterium | reverse complement strand
TTTGACGCCCCTGCGTCTGCGGGGGGCAGCTTTTTTTGTCATGGTGTTATATCCATAACTTTAAGGCACTCCCTTATTAGGCACTTCTTTTTAAGGAATTTTCCGGCCTGCCGGATCAGATTTATACAATAATCAGGACCGACGTTCCGGTCAAGCTGAAAGAAAGTGAAGGAGGCAACCGAAGGTGTTGACGATTCGGCAACTTTGATCTATGAATGCCCAGGAACTTTCATGATCAATAAAGGAGGAGCTGCTGTTATGTACAATCAGACGGTTATGGATCATTTTCGAAATCCCAGAAACGTGGGGGTCATTGAGAATGCCGATGGCGTTGGAGAAGTCGGCAACCCGTTGTGCGGTGACATTATGACGATTTACCTGAAAGTCGAAGATGGGCGCATCCAAGACATCAAATTCCAGACCTTCGGTTGTGGGTCCGCCATTGCCGTTTCAAGTATGCTGACGGAAATCGCTATCGGCAAAACCATCGAGGAGGCCCGGGCCATCACCAACAAAGATGTGGCCGAAGCGCTGGAAGGGTTGCCGAAAAACAAGCTTCACTGTTCCAACCTGGGGGCGGATGCCCTGCACCTGGCGCTCAAGGATTATGAGGATCGGCTTGCCGGCGTCAGCCGTCCTGAAACCAAGCGCAAGGAAAACCATGAACACAGCCACGGTGATAAATGCTACTGTCCGTACTGCGATGTTGAAATTACCGAAGGGGCTATCTTCTGTGATGTCTGTCAGTCCAGTCTTGAAGAAGAACACTAGCAAAGGATTCCAAACGAAAACCCGACAAGGTGCCAATGATGAAATTAATTAATTTCGACCATATTTCCGCCAACTCGTTGTTGCCCGAAGTAAAAGAAAGCATGATCGAAGCTGTCCGCAAAGACTACCACAATCCCTCCAGCCAGCATCGGGCCGGGGAGCAGGCAGCCGAAATTCTGGAAAGCGCGCGCGTGTCAGTGGCAGAACTGGTCAATGCCGCCATGCCCAAAGAGATTGTATTTACATCCGGCGGGACCGAAGCGGTAAACCATGCGGTCAAGGGGGTCGCTCTGGCCAACGTCGCCCGGGGTAACCACATTGTCACCTCCAATATCGAGCACAATGCGGTCATCCGGAGCCTGCGGCGGTTGAAATCAGCGGGGTTCAAAGTGACTTCCCTGTCGGTGGATTCCACCGGCCGGGTCAATCCTGCCGATGTCGCCGATGCGATTACCGATCAAACCATCCTGGTGTCGATCATGCACAGCAACAATGAAACCGGCACCTTGCAGCCCATTGAAGAAATTTCAAAAATCACTCGGGGGAAAAAGGTGATATTTCACAGCGATGCAGTGGATTCAGTGGGGATCATGCCCGTTGATGTCCAGGAACTGGGGGTTGATTTGCTCAGTTTTGGGTCTAACACCTTTTACGGTCCCACCGGGGTCGGGGGACTGTACGTGCGTCGGGGGACACGCGTTTTTCCACTGCTGGACGGCGGTGTCCAGGAAAACAACAAGCGGGCGGGGGCTGAAAATCTGATCGGCATCATTGGCATGGGAAAGGCCGCGCAAATTGCCGCGCGGGACATGGACACCCGCGTTGCCTACCTGCAGAAGCTCAAAGACAAGCTGCTGACGGAGCTTCCCGACTATATCGATGAATACATCATTAACACCCATCCCCGGTACAGCCTGCCGAACCTGGTGTCGCTTTCCGTTAAACATATTGAAGGCGAAAGCGTATTGTTGATGCTCGATGACGCCGGGCTTCTGGTGTCAACCCGTTCGGCCTGTGCCACCGGTTCTCTGAGGGCTTCCCATGTGTTGCTTTCTCTGGGACTCAGCCATGCCGATGCCCAGGGTACCCTGGTACTGTCTTTAGGTGTGGACAACAGCCCGGAGGATGTAACCACTTTCCTGGCATCGCTGAAAAATGTTGTCACCACGCTACGCGAAATTTCACCTTTGTATAAAAAAACCACCGGATTACAGCGTTAAGCTGCTTTCATCGTCGGCATCTGACAGCATGGTGTCAAAATACATATCAATGATTTTACTGGAAATGTTAAATTAATAAATGGAACTAATGCTA
>JAOZSC010000483.1:0-612 GCA_029939875.1 Desulfobacterales bacterium | reverse complement strand
CGGTGTCTTGGTGGCGGAAATTTTTTGTCAAAAAATGCACAAAAATAATTTCTAAGATAGTAATTGATCGAACTTTGTTTGCGATTATCTATGGTTTTACTGCTGTAGCCCGAACACCAGCCGCCATGATTTACGGCCGTCATGGACAATCACGTCTTCCTGACGGATTTGCGTTACCTGATAGCCCTCCACGGCCTCCCCCTCGTGTACAACGTGTCCGTTAATCACGGCCAGCCGCCGGGCAGCATCATTGGACCACGCCAGGGCCTGGAGTTTGAGCGTGGAATCGGTGATTTGATCATAGGCGGGAGCCACAGCGCTTTTTTTTCGGGGGGGCCTTTGAATTTGGGTGATCGGTTTACGGGCCGTGGTGCGCCCACCGAACGCAGGCTTTCTGGCGGCTGCCGGCCGGTTGCCAACGGGAAGCTTCACGCGTTTAGCCGTGGCCGCTTTCGGTTTTGCAGACATTGACGCCGGACGGTTGCCCCCGGAATGAGTGACGGCGGTCTGTGCGGGCGCCGTGGGAATTTTGGACATGAAAACGGGTCGATTTTTTCCGGAGGTTTCCGGTGTCGTCGAACCTGTTTGCGGCAGCAGCCGGGCAAGAAAAAA
>JAOZSC010000482.1 GCA_029939875.1 Desulfobacterales bacterium | reverse complement strand
AACCGCGGGTCGTAATTATCAATAACCCGACAGAATTTTCCGCCATATTGTGGGAAAAGTTCGTTAAAAACCTCATTGAGCAGTATCGCATGATTGTGGTTTCTGGCAAAAACAATGGTCTTACCGGGATACTGATCTGTTTCTTCCCTGATCCCGTTGTCCATCAGATTTCTAATAATGGCACGATTGGTGTCACGGTTGAAGATTTGTTTATCGATCTGGTGGTTGTCGTAATCAAAATCAGCCGGATTTTCCCCGTCCTCTTCAAGCTGCTGTTTCTGCTCTTCGGTCAGGTCTTTATACTTGATGCCCTTTCTGAGAAAATGGGTGCTATGGGTATATACTTCGTAGGGCACCAAATACCCTTCCGCCACGGCGTCTTCAAGCGAATAGTAGGCAGTGGGGGTTTTTTCAGCGCAATCAAATATTTTAAACGTGTTGCGGGATATAAAATCAACCGGTGTGGCAGTGAGACCGACCTGCAGGCAATCAAAAAACCGAAACATATCCCGATAGCGGTTGTAAATGCTGCGATGAGATTCATCGGCAATGATCAGGTCAAAAAATCCCACATCAAAGGTTTGAAAAATCCTGTTCATCGCGGGATAGGTGGCCAGGTAGATCCGTTTGTCGCGATCCTTTGCCGTTCCCGCATTGACAATGGTCATGGGCTCGCTCAAAAAATTGTTGAATGCATTCTTGGCCTGTTTTCGAAGCTCTTTCCGATCGCATAGAAACAAAACACGTTTCACCCAGGTTGCCCGGTTTAACAAATCGGTCAGGGCAATGGCAACACGGGTTTTTCCAGTTCCGGTGGCCTGAACAATCAGTGTTTTCTGCCGGCTGGTGGAAAATTTTTCCGAAACCCGCTTGATCGCCTCAATCTGATAGAGGCGGTCCACGATTTCCGGGTCCGGGGAAAGAGTGTTCAGTACTTTCCGGTTGTTTCTTTGAAAAATAAGATATTGAAGGCTGTCTTTGGAATAGAATCCATACAGGGATCTTGGGGGATAGCCTTGCGCATCATCCCAGATAAAAATATCGAATCCGTTTGTGTAAAAAATAACAGGGCGCTGTCCATGCATTTTTTCAAGGCCATCGGCATACAATCTGGCCTGCTCCTGACCCAATTCCGCGCCTTTGGCGGTTTTTTTGGCCTCAATGACCGCCAGGGGCATCCCGTTATCGTCCCACAATACATAATCGGCATATCCGACACCGGTTTTAGTGGGCTGGTGCTCGACCCTTTCTTCCTGATGCACGTCAGGCGTGTTGGCGCCACCATCACCGATATCCCACCCCGCCGCAGCCAATTGTGTATCGATCAACCGTTTGCGCGTGTCTGCTTCATTAAATCCGAGTACGTCGGCTGCGGCCTTACCGGTGTTCAGAAGCTCTTCAAATTCTTCGATGCGTTTTTCCGCCACGCGGATTTTTGTGCGGGAGACTTCCAGTTCGGATAGGAGAGATAGCATCTCCATTTCATTTGCAGCCAGTTTCCCCTGGATCAGTCGCTTTTCCCGTTTCAACGCCTCCGCGCTCGCAAAGGCGGCTTGTGGTTTTTCAGGCGCCTTATAGTCTGGACAGTCCTGCTGAAGGCCCCCACTGACGATGTAAAGCCAGCGCCCCAGATCAAAGGCGTTGTGGAGCAGATCATGGACACTGAACCGGTGGATGGGCTCGGCGTGGGCAGCCTTGTTTCCTGCAATCCGGATGCTATGCAGGGCATTTAATACCACCGACGGCACGGTCTGCTTAAATGCGGTTTGATTCAAAAGGTCCATCAGTGAGGCTTGCTGTGGCTTGTTCAATTCATTTTCATCATAAAATCTGTGGATCAGCGATTCAATATAGGCTCTGAGTTTAACGAGGGCACCGGCAGGGTCCGGCCAGGCATACTGCTCTGCAAACCCGCCCAGGCTTGCCATTTCAGGCCATTTTTTTCTGAGGAATTCAAAATTTACAGATTTCATGAGAATTTTGTCCATGCCCTCCGTAATAGCAACGTGTGTGCCAGGTTATTTAACACCGTATTTTTTCATCCAGTTTGCCAATGTCTGATAATTGGAAATGCCCAGTAGTTCGGCTGCTTTTGTTTTGTTTCCACTGGCCTCATTCAAGGCCCGCTTTAAATAGTGCTTTGCCAGATTTTTCATTAAATCCGAGATGTTGAATCCATCTCCGATAGCTCGGCCAAGCAAATCGCCCTCCCTGGCCATTCCGACAGGAAAGATAGCTTCGCGAATGTCATCGACATCTATTGTGGTGTCGACCGACCATATTGCAGCCCTTCTCAATGTGTTGATCAGTTCGCGTACGTTGCCGGGCCAGGTGTGTTCGATCATAATATTTTTTGCACCAACAGAAATTTTTTTCTGTTTATACCCTGGCTCGTTAACACTGTCCTTGTTAATATTTTCAAGTATCCTGTCCACCAACAGGCCCACGTCACCTTTTCGCTCCCTCAATGGCGGCAGCTTCAAAACAGCAACGGCAACACGGTAGAACAGATCAGACCTGAAGTGATTATTGGCAACCTCGTCTATGAGGCTCCGGTTCGTTGCGGCAATAATTCTGACATCAAAGGATACCGGTTGCGTGGCGCCAAGTCTTGTTATTTCATTTTCCTGAATTGCCCTAAGCAGTTTTACCTGGGCGGCCAGCGGCAGTTCACCGATTTCATCTAAAAACAGGGTTCCATTATCAGATG
>JAOZSC010000481.1 GCA_029939875.1 Desulfobacterales bacterium | reverse complement strand
GAACCAACTTTCTCACCGGTGGGCACCAGCTTGTCCAGCCGGGTCGCCTGGCCGCCGAGAAAAGGAGATTTTTCCACCAGCGCCACTTCGATGCCTCTCTTGGAAAGATCGGAAGCTGCCCTCAGGCCGGCAATACCGCCTCCTATCACGACGGCGTGTTTTTTGGCCTCCACGCGAATGGGATCCAGCGGCTCCTGATTCTTCGTCTTGGCAATGGCTGCAGCTACCAGGCTGGTTGCCTTTGCGGTGGCCGCCTCCCCATCATGAACCCAGCTGACCTGCTCCCGGATATTGGCATGTTCATAAAGGTAGGGATTCATGTCGGCGCGTTTAATGGCACTGCGAAATGTCAGTTCATGCAGGCTGGGAGCACAGGAGGCCACCACCACCCGATTGATTTTGCCGTCCTTGATGTCCTGCTGAATCAACTCCTGGCCCGGATCGGAACACATGAACATATTGGTATAGGTCGCTACAACACCGGGAAGGTTTTCGATATTCTTCCTGACTTTTTCGACATCCACATGGTCGGATATGTTTCCACCGCAGTGGCAGATGTATACGCCGACTTTTTCTTCCCCGGTTTCTTTTTCGGTTTCCTTCTTTTCATTCTCTGACGCCATTACCTTATTCTCCTGATTGTCAAGATGTCAGATATCAGAGGCCGGAAGGCAGATTGCCGGTTCCGTTCGCAGCCCGATGTCTTTTATATCCCGATTCCAAAATAACCACCCTTAATTTTTCTGCCTTCGGACCTCATGTTTTACAAATTATGCCGCTTGTTTGCGCTTTTGATCATTTAAATAATTTGATGCTTCCATGGCCGCTGCGCCCGCCTCGGCAATCGTATCAACGATATCCTTGGGGCCTGCGGCCACTCCGGCAACAAAAACGCCTTCCACATTCGTCAAAGTCGGTGCTATTTGGGGCATCACACTTTTAATGAAAGCATCTTCCTCGGTAGATACGGGGCAAACCCCCATGGGGTTCCAGTCCGGAACCATCCCCAGGGAAAGTACCACCAAATCGTGTTCCCGGTTCATGACGCCACCGTCGCCTTCCTGGTTTTCATAACGCAGCACCGCATTCTGATTTTCACCAGGGGTGATCTTGGCCACCTTGGCCTTGATGAATTCGATCCCCATGGCCTTGGCATTCTGGAAAAACTGCTCATAGCCCTTGCCGAAAGCCCGTATATCCATGTAATAGATGGTGATATCGGCCAGGGGCAGCGAGCCGGAAAGCAGCATGGCCTGTTTTATGGCGTACATGCAGCACACCCTGGAGCAATAGGAAACCCCCAGGCTCTTGTCCCGGGAGCCGGCACACTGCACATAGGCAATGGAATCAGGCTCCTTTCCGTCCGAGGGCCGAATCACGCGCTGGTAGGGACCGTTGGGCGCCAGCAGCCGTTCCATCTGCAAAGAAGAAATCACATTTTCAATTTCCCCCAGGCCGTATTCTTTCTTCTCATCCATCGGCGTCAACTTGAAACCGGTGGACAGGATGGCGGTTTGAGCCTGAATCACGAAATCCTCGGGCTGCTGAAAATAATCAATGGCGTCGGTGGGACAAACTCTGGCACATTTTCCGCAAAGCGAGCAATTTTCCACATCCATCAGGGCAAGCTGGGGGATGGCAGTGGAAAAAGGAATGTAGATGGCTTTTCGCAATGAAAATCCGCCCTGCACTTCATCGGAAACGTATACCGGGCACCCGTACTCGCACTGCCGGCAACCGATGCACTTGACCGGATCAACGTACCTGGGTCGCTGGGTGACGGCGGCCGTGATGCCATCTGTGCCACGATCCAGCGTTTTGAGATCACAGTAGGTAAAAAGCGTTATGTTGTCATGGTGGGCCGCCGCTGCCATTTTGGGGGTTGTGATACAGCTTGCGCAATCAAGGGTCGGAAACACCTTGGAAAGCAGAATCATCTTGCCCCCGATGGTAGCGTCTTTTTCCACCACGGCCACTTTAAAGTTCTGATCCGCAAGATCCAGTGCGGCCTGAAGGCCGGCAATCCCGCCACCCACTACCAGAGCATCAAATTTTATCACTTGATCGGTATTCATTTGTTTTCTTCCTTATGGTTCCGCCGCCCTGCATTCTCGGCGGAACCGAACCTTTGATGACGCCCGGTTGATTCGGTTCGCCGAGTTAATAGCGCGTGCAATGCCCGCGCCCGTATAGGCAGTTAAAACTGCAGCGCGACATCCCCGGTGAAAGCTTCACAGACTTTCGCTCGGGTCACGATGCCGCTGCGGCAGCAGTTTCAATATCATTAGACGGCGCTCCCAGTTCCTGGACCAATTCATTCATCTGGTTTATCTCTTTTAAGAAAGCCCGATTGCACACCGTACAAATCGCCGTCAGGCGAAGTCGACGCAGATCATACCCGCGCTTTTTCATCATCTGAAAAACATGGTCGATCCGCTTGGCAAGGGCGGTGTAAGCGCTGTCATAGGGGCACTCCTCACCACAGGACATGATGATGATGCCACCGATGCCTTTTTCAAAGCAGTCCAGATAAAACTTTTCCGGAAACAACGCGGGTGCCCTCACCCGGAGGATATACGTGTTGGCCGGATAGCTGGAATGCGCCTGCCCCACCGAATTGGCGCCGGGGTAGGCGCAGGATTCAGTCGCCAGAATCAAGATCTTACCTTCGCTTGCATTGTTTGCCTGGGTTGTCATGGTAACCCCGTCTATTT
>JAOZSC010000056.1:7414-10284 GCA_029939875.1 Desulfobacterales bacterium | reverse complement strand
ATGACCACCATGGGGCTGTAGGCCAGCCGGAAGGCGGGGTGTACGTTGTAGATAATCACAATCAGCAGCAGTAAAATGACGCAAAAAGCGATAATGCGTTTGTAAATGTTGGAATAGCAAAAAAGCAGCCGTTCCAGGCAAAATGCGAAGGGGACAAAAAGGGCGATGTAAAACAGGACGCCGTAGAGCACATCTTTCTGCGTTTTTTCCACGTCATCATACACGCGGCTGGCCAGGGCCCAGGACCAGGCGCTGGCCTCGAAAAATTTGTCGTAGCGCCGGGCGGACAGTGACACCTGGGCTGTTTTCAGCTCGGTGATGCCCTCCTGCTGTAATTTGCGGATCTGTTCGTTGAAGATCCCGCGTTTTTCAAGGTTGGCTATGCGCGGGGTCAGCAGGGTCCACATGTCCCTGGCCACCTGGTATTGGCTGTGATACAGAATCGGCCATTTTTCCGGTAAATAGCCGCTTCCCCGGGGATCATCGGGGGTGCTGTTGAGCAAAATCAGCTTCTTGCGCAGCACCGAATCGGAAAGGGTCATTTTAAGGGGGGTTCCGGGTTCCAGGAAAATGGTGGTCAGGTTGGATTGCCAGGTGTCCAGCCGGCTGTAAAAATAGCGCTGGGGGTCGGCCTCCCGGCGGCCGTCGATGATCTTGCCCTTGGTCATGTACCGAAACGTGCGTGGCTCCAGCAGATCAAATATCGTGATGCCCTGACAGGCAAACATGATCAGGGTGGTCTCCATTTTACGGCGAAACATTTTGACGCGATAAGCCGTTTTGCCGGTCTGTTTTTTATCGATGGTCCAGACCACCTTGCCGGTGGAGGGGTCAAATTTATAGCCTTCGAAAATGACTTTGTGAAAGCTGTGTTTCTTGTCGGCCACCCCTTTGAGAAGAAATGTCCCCATGTGGTTGACCATCGTATAGAAGCGGGCCGGTCCCTGGTAGGCGAGCAGCACGGTGCCCGGAGCCGGCTGGTCGGCAAACAGTTCGCCGTGCCGCAGAAATTTGGCTCGGCCGACGACGGCGGAAAATCCATTGCGCGGGTAAATATCAGACGGCAGGTTGACCGCCTTGGCCAGGTGGCCGATCATGGCGCTTACTGCGGCACTTTGCTTGCGGGCATTGGCTGCATCCACCTTTTCCGCTGTGTCGAAAGGCGTGCCCCACATCGCCCGGGCATCATGGGTGGTCACAAAGCTGACCCCGTGATAGCCGGCCAGGGCGGTAACCTCTCCGCCCAGGGCAGGGTGATCGAGAAAATAGCTCTGCCAGGAGCGCTTGCGGCTGGGACGCAGCGTATCTTTGAATACACCGGAAAGTTCCGGGGATTTTTCAAGTTCCGTGACGCCGGTGCGCAGGGTCTGGTAAAAGCGGCTGTAAGCGGCCACACGGTTGATCCGGGGACGGAAGGGATACATCCAGCCGTAATTAAAGGCTCCGAAGCCGTCCCCGTGGCTGGAAAGATGCAGGGACACGGCCGCGACCAGATCATAGGTTTTGACCTTCCCGCGAAAATTCCGGGCGCTGTCGATATTGGTCAGTTCAAGCCTGGCATCGGCTAAAACGGCATTCTGGTCTGCAATGGTTGGCGGGAGCAGCCGGTCAAGCACCTGGCGTTCTTCAGGAAGCAGATCGGTAAAATCCGGGGCCCACAGCAATCGTCGCAGTAACTGCCGATCTGCGGCCAGCCGGTGGATCAAATCCTGATTGGCCTGTTCTTTTTTCTGCATGCGCAGCCGCATCAATTGGCGCGAAACTTTGTCCGCCTCGGTTTTGATGCGTTCCACCAGGGCTTTTTTCACGAGAGACCGGACCGGATCGGCTCCGGATGCAGCGTTGCCGGTAAAAGAGGCTTTTTTCAATGCGCTGATGGTTTGCCGGCTTTCCTTGACCAGCGCCTTGAGGTGTTTTTTTATCTTGCGCATATCCTTGGAGCGGGCTGACAGGCTCCAGACCAACTCCCGTATACCGGCCAGGGCTTGAGCATGCCCGGCAGTGGCCACCACCAGCACGGTTCGTTGAGGGGGGGCGGCTTTCAGGCTGCGGGCCAGCTCCAGCAGGGTGGCCACCCCGACGGCTTCATCGGCACCGGGCGACAACCCGGCAATCCAGGCACGGCTGTCATAAAAAGCCGTGACCATCACAAGTTGCTCGGCAAGCTTGGGATCGGTGCCAGGCACCAGGCAAAAAATATTTTGCGTCGGCACCAATTGCCACGTGGTCTTTGAGATCAGGTTTACCGGAGCGGACACACGGCCGTCGGGTGCGGTTTCAAAAGATCCGAAAAGATTTCGCAATTGAGCCAGCGGCATCCAGAAGCGGGGAAACTGGACCGGTGAAAGTTCGAACTTGTCTTCAAAAAGCATTTTCGGCGAGACCCCCCGGTCAACATAAATCAGGGCCCGGGCTCCCAGGTCGGCAGCATACAGCCAGTTTTTTCCCGAATCGAGCTCCATCAGGACAATGGACCCGGCAATGTCTTTGCCGTTGAAATCATGGGCTTGCCCCCGGCCGACATAAAGCAAGGGGCCGGTGATTCCGGGCGCAGGGACGGTTTGCGGCGTCACGGCATTGCCCAGCAGGGGATGGATGGAGACCGGGTGGTCAAGGGAGGGTGTCGACAATGTGCATTGCCCTTTGCGAACCACCGGAACCGAAAAGCGCTGGGATTCGACATTGTCAAAGCCCAGCCGGGTCAGGTGTTCTTTGATATAGACCGCGGCGGCTTCAGCGCCGGCTGACCCGGTGCTTCGATCTTCATAGGAGGACAGGATGCGCACAATATCCATGAATTCATCGGCCGGCGGAGTGTTTGCAATCTGGGCTGCGGCGGCTGTGGGCAGCAGCGGTAAAAGGGCTGCCAG